>NZ_JAPSJA010000255.1 GCF_031178525.1 Microbacterium sp. | reverse complement strand
CCCGAGAAGGGCGGCTCCACGAGGGATGCCAAGCGCATCTGCACCTCGTGCGACGTGCGCGGCGAGTGCCTCGAGTACGCGCTGAACAACGACGAGCGCTTCGGCATCTGGGGCGGACTCTCCGAGCGCGAGCGCCGCAAGCTCAAGCGCCGCGCCGGCTGACGCGCCGCACGTCTCACATCGGCAGCGCTCGGCTTCCGGGCGCGCCGGGCCAGGTGTCCGAACTGCCCCGATCGCGCGCTTAGGCTGACGGTGTCATGCCAGCCCGAGTTCATGCCATCATCGTCGCGCGCTCCGGATCCTCTGCCCGCGCGCAGCTGCTCCGCACGCTCGAAGCGGTGCGCGCGCAGACCGTGCCGCCTGAGGCGGTGACACTCGTCCTCTGCGGCGACGCGACCACTGCGCGCGAGAGCGAAGCCGTGGCCGCGACGGTCGAGGGCATCATCGAGGCACGACCGGGGACTTCCTTCACGGAGGCGGTCGAGCTCGCGCGTCCTCGCATCGCCGAAGGGGCGTCGGTCTGGCTTCTCGCCCAGGACACGGCACCTCACCCGCGCGCCCTCGAACGCCTGCGCGGGATGCTGGAGCGGTGGCCCTCGGCCGCCATCGTCGCGCCGAAGCTGATCGCCACCGACAATGATCGCGAGATCGTGTCCCTGGGCGTGAGCATGACGACCCTCGGACGCACGGTCGAACTCGCGGCCGGCGAGCTCGACCAGGGCCAGCACGATGCCATGGACGACGCGCTCGGCTCCGACATCCGGGGCATCCTGATCCGCGGCGAGGTCCGCGAGGCGCTGCGTCCCGACACGGCGCTCGGAGGCGCGGACGAGGGGCTCGATCTGGGCGTGCGGGCACGGCTCGGAGGAGGCCGCGTGGTGCTGGCTCCCGCGGCGCGGATATCGGCTTCGCCCGACGGGCCGGCAGCGCCCGCGTCGAGCGCGTCACGGCGGGCGTTCGCGAGCCGGCTCGCGCAGCTCCACCGGCGACTCTCGTACGCCCCGGCAGCAGCGGTCCCCCTGCACTGGCTCACGTTCCTTCCGCTGGCGCTCTGGCGCTCGGTGACCCATCTGATCGCGAAGCGCCCGGAGGCGGTGATCCCGGAGTGGGCGGCGGCGATCACGGCGATGCTGCGGTTCGGTGCCGTCGCACGCTCCCGATCGCGCATCAGGTCGTTCCGCTCGTCGGGCTGGGCCAGCGTCGCGCCGTTGCGCGTGACGTCGTCCCAGCTCCGCCGGCGACTGGATGACGGCCACGGAAGCGAGGGCGGCGCGGTCAGCGAACTGAGGTTCTTCTCGGGCGGCGGCGCGTGGGCGGTGCTCGGAGCCCTCGTCGTGAGCATCGCCTCCTTCACCACCCTCGTGGCCTGGCCCACCCTCGGCGGCGGCGGGATCCTGCCGCTCGCGGCGACTCTCGGGGGACTGTGGCGCGACGCGGCCTGGGGACTCCGCAGCGTCGGTGTGGCGCTCGTCGGTCCGGCCGATCCCTTCGCGGCGGTGATCGCGGTACTCGGATCACTGTGGCCCGCCGCCCCTTCGTTCGGTCTCGTCCTCCTGTGGGTGCTCGCGCTCCCGCTGGCGGTGCTGGGCGGGTGGTTCGCCGCCACCCGAGTCACCGATCGGTCCGGTCTGAGGATCTTCGCCGGGATCGCCTGGGCGCTGGCGCCCACATTCCTGACCGCGCTGATCGAAGGGCGGCCGGCCGCCGTACTCGTCCACCTTCTGCTGCCCTGGCTCTTCCACACCGCCGCAGTGGCGCACCGGTCCTGGGGCGCCGCCGGAGCGGCCTCGCTGTTCTTCCTCGCGGTCGCCGCGTGCGCTCCGTCCCTCATACCGGCGCTCGTGATGCTGTGGATCGTGGCGGTCGCGATCGCCCTCGCGACCGCCCGGTTCCGCGGCGCCGGACGCCTGCTCTGGCTCCCCGTTCCCGGCATCGCGATGTTCGCCCCCCTCGCACTGTGGCAGTTCTCCCACGGCACGCCCATCGCGCTCCTGGCGGACCCGGGCTTCGTCTGGTCGGCCGGTCAGGCCTCTGCCGACGGGAGCGGGAGGTCGGCGCTCGCGACGGGCTTCCCGACCGTGGACTTCGCCGGGTGGACCGCGTTCGCGCCGGCGCCGATCGCGGCGTGGGCGCCGCTGCTGTGCGCTCCGCTCGCCCTGCTGGCCCTGTGCGCCGCCGTCGCGCCGCGCTGGCGCGCCGGGATCATGATGCTCGTGGTCGCGGCGGCCGGTCTTGCGACGGCGTTCTTCGCGGTGGGCATCGTCGTGAGCTTCGCGCACGGCGCACCCGTGCCCATCTGGCCGGGAGCGGGCCTGAGTCTCGCCTGGGCGGGCGTCCTGGGCGGAGCCCTCGTCACACTCGACACCGCGCTCGTGCGGCCCCGGCTGCGGGCCGTGGCGACCGCGGTCGCGGCTCTCGCGCTCGTCGTGTGCGCGATTCCCGCGCTCTCGGCCTTCCACCTCGATCGGACGGTGCTGACGAACGGTCCCGAGTCCACGCTTCCCGCCTTCGTGGCAGCGCAGGCGAGCGGTGATTCCGACATCGCCACCCTGGTCCTCACACCGCAGAACGACGGCGCACTCGCCGTCGAGGTGGTGCACGGCGCGAGTGAGACGCTCGGTGGACAGGCGACGATGTCGTCCACCGCCGTCGAGCCCCAGGGTGCTGACATCGCGACGCTCGCGGTCGACCTCATCTCCGCGCGGGACTTCGACGCGCCGATGGAACTCGCCCGACACGGCATCGGCTACGTCCTCCTCGCCGAGCCCCTCGGCGGCGAGGGCGACCGCGCGCGCGCGCTGAGCTCGGCCGCGGTCGCTTCGATCGACCAGCGCGCCGGATTCGTCCACGCGGGCAACACCGACCGCGGGGTGCTCTGGCGCCTCGAGGCCGACGCCGCCGAACCGTCGCCGCTGTCCGAGACGCAGGGGGCGACGGCGCGGCTGATCGTGCTCACGCAGCTCGCGCTGGTGCTGGCGGCACTGCTGCTCGCCCTCCCGACACGCGCTTCGCGCCGGGCGGCCCGGAGCCGGTCCCGCATCGTCGGACGCGCTCCCGATGAGCCGATCGTGCTCCCTCGGCACGCCGAGGATCGTGAGCCCGACGAGCCGCTCGGCCTCGCCGAGCCGCTCAGCCTCGCCGAGCCGTCTCATGACGACGAGATCGAGCCGCGAGCGGATGAGACCTCGCCGGCGCCGACCGTGCCGGAGCAAGGGGCGCAGGAACCGGAACAGCAGGAGCCGGAACAGCAGGAGCCGGAGCACGGACACGAGCCGGAAGCGCAGCCGGCCGAGGAGGATCGGCGATGACCGGAAGCAGGGCAGTGCGCGTGGTCGCCAACGGTGCCAGGCT
>NZ_JAPSJA010000254.1 GCF_031178525.1 Microbacterium sp. | reverse complement strand
CCGTCCCGAGCCGACCGGCGCACCGCGCCGCCGGCTGCAGGCCGTCCCCGACGCCGCACCGCGCCGCCGCCCGCGGCTGGGCTACGCGATCGTCGCCTTCGCCGGTGCCGTGGCCATCGCGATCGCGCAGATGAGCCTGTCCGTGCTGACGACGCAGTCGTCGTACGAGCTGGCGGCGCTCAACCAGGAGCGCCGTGCCGCCACGCTGCAGGCGCAGGAGCTGCGCGACGAGGTCGCGGGCCTGAGCTCGCCCCAGCACCTCGCCGCAAGCGCCGCGGGCCTCGGAATGGTGATCGACAGCGTGCCGCCGAGCAGCCTGCGTCTGAGCGACGGCACGATCACGGGTGACGGCGCTGCCGCCGGCTCGAAGTCGACCGTCGATGCGAAGGGGCGTGCGGCCGTCGGCAACGCCCTGCTCGAGCGCCGGGCGATCCCGACGGACCCTGCGCCGGCCGGAGACGCCAAGGAAGACGAGGTCGAGGACGACAAGAAGGCCGCCGAGGCCGAGAAGGCCGAGGCCGAGCTGCCGCCGCCCCTGACCGAGGGCCTGCCGAGCCCCACCACCCGCTGACCGACCGCCCATCCGACGAAGCCCGCATGCGCCAGGGGAGCCGATGAATCCGATCGCCAAACGCTCGTCGCGCCGCCGCACGATGGTGGCGGCCGCCGTCGTGCTGACCGTCCTGGGCGGCTTCGTGGTGAGGCTCGTCGACATCCAGGTCGTGCACGCCGAGGAGCACCGCGCCGACTCCGTCAGCAAGATGGCCGGCAGCGAGAAGCTGTTCGGCACGCGCGGCACGATCGTGGACGAGCACGGCGTCGTGCTGGCCAGCTCGACGATGCGCTACGACGTCAACATCGACCCGACGCTCGTGGCCGACATCACGCGCACCGAGAAGGACGGCTCCGAGCACGTCCAGACGTGGGACGAGCAGGCGGCGCTGATCGCGCAGATCCTCGGCATGGACGTCGAGGAGATCAAGCGGATCGTCGCGGACAAGAAGGCGAACGAGCCGGAGTCGCAGTGGGCCGAGCTGACGCGCGGCGTCTCCACCGCGCAGTACCAGGCGCTGCGCGAGCTGGAGGTGCCGTACCTGACGTACGACCCCCGCCCGTCGCGGTCCTATCCGAACGGCGCCGTCGGGGGCAACCTGCTCGGCTTCGAGTCGAACGACGGCGAGGCCCTCGCGGGGGTCGAGCGCTGGCAGAACGACTGCCTCGAGGCGAAGGACGGCGAGGAGAGCTATCAGATCGGCGCGACCGACGGCATCCGGATCCCCGGATCCGAGCAGGTCACCCCGGCGACCGACGGCGGCCAGGTGCAGCTCACGATCGACTCTGATCTGCAGTGGTACATGGAGCAGATGATCGCCGAGGAGACCCAGAACCAGAGGGCGATCTCGGGCACTGTCTACATCCAGGAGGTGAAGACGGGGAAGATCCGTGCTGCCGCGCAGTACCCGTCGATGGACCCGAACGATGTGGGCGGGACGGATCCGGACTACCGCGGCTCGCTCGTGTTCGGCACGACGTTCGAGCCGGGTTCAACCTTCAAGGCCATCACGGCGGCCTCGCTTCTCGAGGAGGGTGTGGCGAACCCGCTCAGCACGGTCACGGCGAAGGACTGGGAGGAGTTCCCCAACGGCGCTCGCCTCGGCGACTCTCACCCGCACCCCGAGCAGACCTACACCCTGGCCGGTGCGCTGATCGACTCGTCGAACGTGGCGCTGTCGAAGTTCGGCGAGATGCTGCCAGAGCAGACGCGCTACGAGTGGCTCAAGAAGTTCGGCATCGGCGGTGGCGCCGTCGTCGGATTCCCGGGCGAGCAGAACGGCTGGATCGCCCCGCCCGCCGAGTGGGACAACCAGCAGCACTACGCGACGACGTTCGGGCAGGCGTTCACCGCCACGATCCCGCAGGTCGCCGGTGCCTATCAGACCATCGCGAACGACGGCGTGCGCGTCGCGCCGCAGCTCATCGAGTCGTGCACGACGCCGGACGGCGACGTGACGGTCGCCGAGACCGCGGAACCCGAGCGCGTGATCAGCGAGAGCACGGCGCAGCAGCTGCAGCTCATGCTCGAGAACGTCGCGTTCCAGAGCTCGGTCGCCGAGCAGATCAAGGTCCCCGGCTACAGCATCGCGACCAAGACCGGCACGGCGCAGAAGCCGGCACCGGGCGGCGGGTACAAGCCGGGCGTCTACTACACGAGCATGGTCGGCTTCGCCCCCGCCGACGACCCCCAGTACGTGGTCATGATTACGCTCGACGAGCCGAAGCGGGTAACCTCGTCTGCGGCCACGGCGCCCGCGATGCAGAAGGCGATGGCCTACGTGTTGCAGTCCTACCGTGTCCCGCCGGGCCGCACGGAGCCCGAGACCAAGCTCCCGATGTTGAAGTGATGCGCCACCCCGGCCCCGGGGCAGAGCGAGCACCACGGAGGTACACCATCCGCATGATCCGGCCTGCCCTGATGATCGCGCCCGCCGCATGATCGCCCTGACGCTCTCGGAGATCGCGGAAGCGGTCCGCGGCGAGCTGCACCTGCACGGTGCGGACACGCCCGAGACGATCGTCTCGGGCGACGTCGACACCGACTCGCGCGCCATGACGCCGGGCGCGGTCTTCGTCGCCAAGCCCGGTGAGACGACCGACGGCCACCTGTTCGTCGGCACGGCCGTCGAGGCGGGCGCGGTGCTCGCGCTCGTCGAGCGCCGGGTCGACGAGCCGGTCACGCAGATCGTCGTGCCGGACGTCGTGCTCGCGATCGCGGATCTCGCGCGCGAGGTCGTCGCGCGCGTGCGCGCCGCCGGCGCGCTGAAGATCGTGGGCATCACCGGATCGAACGGCAAGACGACGACGAAGAACCTGCTCGCGACCATCCTGCGCCCCGAGGGCGAGACGGTCGCGCCCAAGGGCTCGTACAACAACGCCGTGGGCGCGCCGCTGACCATGCTGCGCGTGACGCATGACACGCGGTACCTGGTGTGCGAGTTCGGCGCGGACGGCCACGGCCAGATCGCGCGCCTGGCAGGGCTCGTGACGCCGGATGTCGGCGTCGTGCTGATGGTCGGCATGGCGCACGCGGGTGGGTTCGGCGGTCTCGACGGCACCGTCCGCGAGAAGTCCGAGCTCGTGAAGGCGGTGCGCCGAGGCGGCATCGCGGTGCTGAACGCCGACGACCCGCGCGTCGCCGGCATGGCGTCGATCGCCCAGGAGCGCGACCTCAAGGTGCGCTGGTTCGGCGAGGCCGAGACGGCGGATGTGCGCTCCGGCGCCCTCGATGTGACAGCCTCCGGGACCCGCACGACCGTGACGGTCGCGGACCGCGAGCTGCCGCTGCATCTGCGCGTGCT
>NZ_JAPSJA010000253.1 GCF_031178525.1 Microbacterium sp. | reverse complement strand
TGGTGATGAAGCCCGAGCCGTGGGGCGAGGCGCTCGACGACATCCTCGGCGAGGACGCCGTCCTGGTGGTGCCGACGCCATCGGGCGAGGTGTTCCGCCAGCCGCTCGCGCGGGAGCTGGCGCAGGAGGCGCAGCTCGTGTTCGCGTGCGGTCGCTACGAGGGCATCGATCAGCGCGTGATCGACCACTACGCGGCTGCCGGTCGTGTGCGCCTCGTGAGCATCGGCGACTACGTGCTCAACGGCGGCGAGGTCGCGTCGATGGCGATGATCGAGGCCGTGACCCGGCTCATCCCGGGCTTCATGGGCAATCCCGAGAGTCTGCTCGAGGAGTCGCACGAGGACGGCCTGCTGGAGTATCCGATCTACACCAAGCCCGCCGTCTGGCGCGGGCTCGAGGTGCCGCCCGTGCTGCTGAGCGGCAACCACGGAGCGGTCGCGGCGTGGCGCCGAGAGCAGAGCATCGAGCGCACGCGCGAGCGCCGTCCGGACCTCCTGGCGGACTGAGCCCGACCTTCTCGGGCGGTGTGGGCACGCGACCGCTTCGTCCTGCGGCGGGACACGACCGCCCGAGCGTGACGTCCATAGACTCGGACCATGGGTGAAGCAGGCATCCCGCTGCGGGCGGCGGTCATCACGGTCAGCGATCGCTCTGCGCGCGGCGAGCGCGAGGATCTCTCCGGCCCCGAGGCGGTGGCCGCTCTGCGGGTGGGGGGCTTCGACTGCGACGACGCCGTGATCGTGCCGGACGGCGCCGAGAGCGTCGAGCGGGCGCTCGTCGCGATGATCGCGGCCGGTGCGAGCGTGATCGTCACGACCGGCGGCACCGGCCTCGGCCCTCGCGACGAGACCCCCGAGGGCACGCGTGCCGTGCTGGAACGCGAGGTCCCGGGCGTCGCGGAGGAGCTGCGCCGCATCGGCACGGCGGAGAAGCCCGCGGGGATGCTCTCGCGCGGGCTCGCGGGCGTCGCACGCGGCGCCCTCATCGTGAACCTCCCCGGGTCTCCGGCCGCCGTGCGCAGTGGCATGCCGGTGATCCTGTCGGTGGCCAAGCACGCGGCCGCTCAGCTCGCGGGCGAGGATCACGCGTGAGCGCCGCGCCCACGGCGGACGTGCGGATCGCGCGGATCTCGGCGGACCCCATCCGGCTCGCCGAACACGCGGACGCGATCGACGATTCGCGGATGGGCGCCGAGACGTCGTTCGTCGGTCGCGTTCGCGATCACGACCCGGACGCGCGCGGCGCCGTCGCCGCTCTGGAGTACACCGCACACCCGGACGCGGAGGCCACGCTCCGCGCGATCGCGGCTCGCGCGTCGGAGGCGCACGGCGCGCTCGTCGCCGTGAGCCACCGGGTCGGTCGCCTGCAGGTGGGTGAGCCGGCGGTCGTCATCGCGGTCGCGGCGGCGCACCGCGCCGAGGCGTTCGCCGCCTGCCGCGACGTCATCGAGGACATCAAGCGCGAGCTGCCGGTCTGGAAGCGACAGCTCGAAGCCGACGGCAGCGCGGAGTGGAAGGGCCTGGGCGGCTGAGTCCGCGCGGCGGCGCGCTGCGATCCAGGGCCGGCCGCGTCAGCCGCCGGCGAAGGGCGGCAGCACGTCGACCGTCGTCGCGCCCGCCAGCGGCGCGTCGTCGCCGCGCCGCTCGCCGTCGACGAGCACGGCACAGCGGGGCAGGATGCCGCCGAGGCCCGGATACTCGGCCGCGAGCGCCGCGCGCAGTTCGCCGAGCGTGGCCTCGGCGCGGTGCTCCTCGGCGCGCCCGGCGGCTTCCTCGGCCGCGGCGAAGTAGCGGATGCGTGTCACGGCTCGCCACCCCACGACCGCGCCAGCGCGACGACCTCCGCCACGGCGCGTTCGATGTCCTGGGGCGAACCGCCGGCACGCCCCGCGGCGAGCCCCGCCAGGAACGCCGTGAGCGGCGCGGCGGGGCGCGCGACGCCGTGGGCGACGTCCCGCGCGAGGTCCAGGATGAGGGACACGGGCACCTGATCCGGGTCGAGGCCGAGCCGCTCGGAGGCGGCCTTCGCCCACTCGTCCAGCGCCTCGGGCGGCAGGGTGCGGTCGTTGCCGGCCATCAGGCCTCCCGTGTCCAGGATCCGCTGCGGCCGCCGGTCTTCGCCACGATCCGCGCGTTCTCGATTGCCGCCGAGCGATCCATGCCCTTCACCATGTCGACGACCGACAGCGCGGCGATCGTCACGGCGGTGAGGGCCTCCATCTCGACGCCCGTGCGGTCGGCGGTCCGGACGGTGGCCTCGATCGCGACGCCGCCGTCCTCGACGGCCAGGTCGACCGTCGCGCCGTGCACACCGATCACGTGGGCCAGCGGCAGCAGCTCTGCGCACTTCTTCGCGCCCTGGATGCCCGCGATGCGGGCGACCGCGAGCACGTCGCCCTTCGGAACGGATCCGTCGCGCAGGGCGGCGACCGTCTCGCCCGCCACGCGCACGAAGCCGCGCGCGGTGGCCGAGCGCACGGTGGGCTGCTTCTCGGTCACGTCGACCATGCGTGCGTGACCCGACGAGTCGAGGTGGGTGAAGCTCATGAGATCAGCATGACATCCACGAGTTCGCCCTCCGCCACGGCCTCGCTCTCGGCGGGGACGACCGCATAGGCCTCCGCATGCGCGAGGCTCGCGGCCAGGTGGGATCCGGATCCGCCGGATGTCGCGGGACGGACGCTCCAGCGCGCCGGGTCGGTGCGATCGATGCTCACCGGGAGGTACTGGCGACGCCCGGGCGGCGTGCGCCAGCCGGTCGCGGCGGGCAGGCGCAGGATGTCGCGGTGCAGCTTCGTGCGCCCCTGCAGGGCGAGCAGCGCGGGGCGCACGAACGTCTCGAACGAGACGGCGGCGCTCACGGGATTGCCCGGCAGGCCGAACAGCAGCACCCCGTTCGAGAGGCGTCCGAAGCCCTGCGGCTTGCCGGGCTGCATCGCGACCTTCGTGAAGGTGATCTCGCCGTCCAGCACCTGCCTCACGACCTCGTACGCGCCCGCGCTGATGCCGCCAGACGTGATCAGGACGTCCGCCTCGGAGTTGTCGCGGAGGAGGGAGCGCAGCTCCTCCGGGTTGTCCGACACGGACGTCACGCGCATGAGCTCCGCTCCGGTCGCGCGCACCAGCCCGGCGAGCAGTGTGGTGTTCGACTCGGGGATCTGGCCGCGTGCGAACTCGGCGCCGGGCTCGACCAGTTCGCTTCCGGTCGAGATCACGATCACGCGCGGCGGGCGCGCCACCACGGCACGATCGACGCCGGTCGCAGCCGCGGCCGACAGCTGCAGCGGCCCGAGCTCGGTGCCCGCCGGGATGACGATGTCGCCCGCGTGAAGATCCTCGCCGCGGCGGCGGATGTGCGCGCCGG
>NZ_JAPSJA010000252.1 GCF_031178525.1 Microbacterium sp. | reverse complement strand
GCTTCCGGGAGGGGTTCGATCTGGGGAGGCATGTCGAACAATCCGAGGGCGAACATCGGCCGCAGGATGCGCAGAACCGCGTCGTTGATCCGCGACACCGGCACCTCGCCGGCGTTCACCGCCTCGAGCAGCGGCCCGCAGAAGAAGCAGGTTCCCGGTTCCTCGTCCGGAGTGAAGCTGCCGGGCATCTCCTGGTCCAGCCCTCCCAGGATCGACCGCACGGTGCTGTGTGTCGCACCATAGTCGCTCATCACCCATCCCTGGAATCGAAGCTGCTCTTTCAGGATCGTGTTCAGGAGCTCGTCGTTCTCGCACGCGTACGTCCCGTTCACCTTGTTGAACGCACACATCGCAGAGCCCGGACGACCATCCCGCACCCCGATCGCGAACGGTCGGACGTAGATCTCCTGCAGCGCGCGTTCGTCCACGACGGCGTTGCCGCCGGCGAGGCGATTCACCTCCTGCGTGTAGACGTTGTAGTGCTTGATGTCGCCGACGACCGGATTCGATTGGATGCCGCGCAGCTCCGCCGCGCCGGTGGTGCCGCTCAGGAGCGGGTCCTCGCCGAAGGCCTCGAAGGCACGCCCTGCTTGCGCCACGCGCGCGATGTCGACCGCCGGCGCCAGCAGCACGTTGTGTCCCGTGCTGAAGGCCTCCTCGGCGGCGAGGTCGCCGTACTGCTCTGCGAGGGCGAGATCCCAGGTGGCGGCGAGGGAGATCGGCGCTGGCAGCTGCGTGGCCCGCTGTCCGTTCACGTCGGGATTGGCGATCCGGGTGCCGGCCGGACCGTCCGCCATCGTCAGCGCGGGGATGCCCAGGCGCTCGATCGGTGCGTTGTAGAAGCCGTAGTAGTTGTTCACCTCGCCGTGCAGCATGTCGACCTTCTCTTCGAGGGTCATGCGCTGCAGCAGGGCGCGTGCTCGGCGGGTGGCCTGCCGATCCTCGTCCCAGCGGTCTCCCGGCGGCAGGGCGCGAGTGCGCCCATCGTTCAGCTGCTGCGACGAGCGGATCTCGTCATCCGTCGCGTCGTCGGCGGCGACGGAGGCCGTCGGCACTGCGAGTGTCACCGCCGCACACAGGGCGACCGCGGCGAACCCCGCGCGCACGGAGCGCCGCAGTCGCCGCTGCTGGGGAGACGTCCTTCCTCGACGTTCCCGTTCTTCGTCACGTGAGAGCCTCATCGATCTCAACCTTTCTTCCGCGCGTCGCGCACCGGACGATGCGCGGTCACGTGTGGGGACTGGGGAGTGCGGGAATGGATCGAGGAGCGTGGTGCTCGATGTGGGCGCCACTGTACGCCGATGCGGACCGCCCGCAAGAGTCAGGGACGATGGGCGTTGAAGGATACTTCTCACCGCCACTCAGCGGTCCGGATGTCCGCATCGCCGGGTCGAAAGCCGCGCGACTCGGAAGCTGAGGCGGAAGGAGATCCGCTGTGCGGGCGACCGTCGTCGCGCGCTCGGGATCGGCGCCGCGCGCCCACCGAGGGCGTCGAGGTCGCCGATGATCTGGGGACGGAGCAGAACGTCCCACCCATGGGACTGCGTGCAGAGCACCGGCGCGGAAGCGCATCGCGCGGTCAGACAGAGGAGTGGAGCCTAGGAGATTCGAACTCCTGACATCCTGCTTGCAAAGCAGGCGCTCTACCAACTGAGCTAAGGCCCCGGAAGGGTGGATCTCCGCGAGAGACCCTCGAAGAGTTTACATGGGCGGCGGGGCCCGCCTGCCGATGTGCTGCCGGAGGCGGTTGTGGCCGGGGTGACATCGGTGCCATGCTCCCCGCATGCGCACCCGCCTCGTCATCGCCCCCGCGCTGGCCGCATCGGCCTTCCTGCTGCTGACAGCGTGCTCGGCGGCCGGGGGTTCCGACTTCTCGGGCGAGTGGGGCGGCCCGGCTCCGAGCGCTCACATCGCGATCTCAGAGGACGGCAACTTTTCGGGATTCGACGGGTGCAACGCCGTGTTCGGCACCGGCGAGTTCGTCGGCGACCGCTTCGAGTTCGGCGACGACGTCGCCCAGACGCGCATGGCCTGCCCGGACGCCACCGAGACGATCGAGCCCTCGCCCGAGGCGGTACGGATCGAGGGCGAGGAGCTCATCCTGCTCGACGATGAGGACGCCGAGATCGCGCGCCTCCCGCGCACGGGCGACGTCGAGGACGGCTGAGCCCTCTGAGCCCCAGGAACGAGGAAAGCCTTCGCGTCTGCGAAGGCTTTCGATGGTGGGGGTACCAGGACTTGAACCTGGGACCTCTTCATTATCAGTGAAGCGCTCTAACCGCCTGAGCTATACCCCCAGAGGTGTCGGACTCGCGTCCTCAACCTCAGAGACTTTACCCGATCCGCTCGACCTTCGCGAATCGGGGCCGGCCCCGCGAGTGTCAGTTCGAGGTGAAGCCGACGAGCAGTCCGCCCGTCACCTTGACCGCGAGGTTGTAGATGCCGGCGATGACCGCGCCGAGCACGGTCACGACCACCAGGTTCAGGATCGCCACGATCGTCGCGAACGCCATCACCTGCGGCAGGCCGACGAACTGCGAGATCGACAGGCTGCCGTCCGTGAAGCTGGCGAGGAACTCGTCCATCTGGGCGATCAGGCCGGTCGTCTGCACGACCATGTAGATCAGGAAGAACGACACGATCGTCACGATCGCGAGCGCGACGGCCGCGAGGAACGACAGCTTCACGGCCGACCAGAAGTCGACGTAGACCAGCCGCAGGCGCACCTGCTTGGCGTTGGTCTTGTGGGTGGACTTCTTGGCGAGCTTGTCGGCTACCGTGCTCATGCGTTCTCTCCGGGGGTGTCAGACGCCGTCTCGGGCGCCTCGTCGACCGCGGCCTCGCCGTCGGTCTCGTCCAGGGCCACCGCGGCGCGTTCGGTGTTGCGCGCGATGGCGAGGATGCGGTCGTCCTTGTCCGGACGCGCAAACAGCACGCCCATCGTGTCGCGGCCCTTGGCGGGGACCTCGGCAACGGCCGAGCGTACCACCTTGCCCTTGGCGAGAACCACGAGCACCTCGTCGTCCTCGAAGACGATCAGACCGCCGGCGAGACCGCCGCGCTCGTCCGACAGCTTCGCGACCTTGATTCCGAGGCCGCCGCGACCCTGCACCTTGTACTCGTCGACGCGGGTGCGCTTGGCGTAGCCGCCCTCGGTCACCACGAACACGAAGCCCTCGTCGCGCACGACCGACGCGGACAGCAGGCTGTCGTCCGCACGGAACGACATGCCCTTGACGCCGCTGGTCGAGCGGCCGAGCGGCCGCAGCGCCTCGTCGGTCGCGGAGAACCGCAGCGACTGCCCGCCGCGGCTGATCAGCAGGATGTCGTCGGACGAGTCGACCAGCAGCGCGCTGATCAGCTCGTCGTCCT
>NZ_JAPSJA010000251.1 GCF_031178525.1 Microbacterium sp. | reverse complement strand
GTACACGCCGATCGGCTCCGGAGCCTGGGACGCTGCGGGACGTGAGTCCTGGGCCGACCTCGATCAGCTGTACAGCGTGCACGTGAACGGCATGCGGCGAGAGGCGGCCGCGCTCGACCGCGAGCGCTTCGCGCGGGTGGCCGCTGCCCTGCGGCACCGCTACGGCTGGATCGCGGAGGGCTGAGCGCCACGCCCGATGCGGTCATGGTTCGGGAAGCGGCGGGCGATCGGGTAGTATCGTTTCTCGGCCCGCAAGGGCGGCAGTTCCACAACATGGGCGATTGGCGCAGTTGGTAGCGCGCTTCCTTCACACGGAAGAGGTCATCAGTTCGAGTCTGGTATCGCCCACCGCAGAAGGCCCCCGGTTCGCCGGGGGCCTTCGTCGTTCTGCGGGGATGCCGCGAGGGGTCAGTTCTCGCGAGGCTCGGACGTCGGGTCACCGGGGCGCACGGGCGCGTCCTCGGCGATGTCGATGCGCTTCACGCCGTCATGCTCGGACACCACGATCCGGGGGCGTGCGTCCTCCTCGGTCGCGTCGGGCGCCGCCGTCAGCTGGTCGTGGCGCTTCTCGTCGTCGGTCATCTCGTTCTCGGTGCCCATGCCCCCACGATAGGGTCCGAGGCGCTCGGCCGGCGGCGGCTTGACAGCATCGGAGACCTCGTCCCATCCGCCCACGTGGACACGCCCGACAGCGGGTCGTGGTTTGGATCCGGGACGGTCGTCGGCTAATGTGTAACAAGTGCCCGGAGCGATCGGGGCGCGATGCGGATGTAGCGCAGTTGGTAGCGCATCACCTTGCCAAGGTGAGGGTCGCGAGTTCGAGTCTCGTCATCCGCTCGAGTGCAGAGATCCATCAGGTTCTCGGCATGCGGGTCTCAATCCCCGTGGTGGCGTGGCCGAGTGGCTAGGCACCGGCCTGCAAAGCCGTTTACACGGGTTCGAATCCCGTCGCCACCTCGACATAATTGAATAAGAGCTCTCATGAGCGCGATTGGCGCAGCGGTAGCGCGCTTCCCTGACACGGAAGAGGTCACTGGTTCGATCCCAGTATCGCGCACGAGCCGGATGACATCCGGTTCTGCGGATGTAGCGCAGTTGGTAGCGCATCACCTTGCCAAGGTGAGGGTCGCGAGTTCGAGTCTCGTCATCCGCTCCAGATCCACAAGCCCCGGCCATCGCCGGGGCTTCGTCGTTGTGCGGGTGATTGACTTGTCGCATGACGGATGACGCCGAGGCCTTCGCCGCCCGCCTGCTCGATCTCGCTCGCGCGGGCGACACCGCCGCGCTGCTCGACCGGATCGATGCGGGTAGCCCCGTGGATCTCGCCGACGCGCAGGGCAGCACGCTGCTCACGCTCGCCGCGTACCACGGTCATGCCGACCTGGTGGCGGGCCTGGCTCAGCGCGGGGCGGACGTGAACCGGATCAGCGGGCGCGGGCAGACACCTCTCGCGGGCGCCGTGTTCAAGCAGCACGACGACGTGATCCGCGTGCTGCTGGCGGCGGGAGCCGACCCCGACGCGGGCGCGCCGTCGGCACGGCAGACGGCCGAGATGTTGGGCCGCACGCTGCCTCAGGACTGACGCGTCCGCGCCGAGGCCCGGTCAGGACCGCGTGGCGTGCGGATCGCTGGCGTTGAGCATGCCGACCACCTCGTCGTAGTCGCCGCGCACCTCGGCGAAGCGCAGGAGCTTCACCTGCTCCACCAGGATCTCGGGCGCCTCCGGATCCTGCTCGAGCAGGCCCATCACCTCGTCCGCGAACGCGTCGAGCGGCATCGCGTGCTCGTTGTCCTCGTGGCCCGGCATGAGGGCCGTGCGCACGGAGGGCGGCACGATCTCGGTGACGCGCACGCTCGTGCCCGCGAACTGCAGCCGGATCGACTCGCTCAGCATGTGGATGAACGCCTTGCTCGCGTTATAGGTGGGCGTCGGGCGCAGCGGCACGGACGCCAGGCCGCTCGACACCGTGACGATCGTCGCGTCGGGCTTCGCGCGGAGGTGCTCGACGAACGCCCCGATGAGGCGGATCGGGCCCAGGATGTTGGTGGCGACGATCGACTCCGCGGTGGGCAGGAAGGCAGGGGAGCGCCAGTCCTCGGCGACCATGATGCCGGCCATGAGGACGACCGCGTTCACGTCGGGCCAGTGCCGGATCACCTCGGCCGATGCGTCGCGGATGCTCTCGGCATCTGCCGTGTCGATGCGCACCGTGCCGAAGCCGTGCGCGGCCCCGAGCCGGTCGAGCAGCTCCTGCCGGCGCCCGCCGATGATCACGGTCGCACCGCGAGCCTGGAGTCGGAGGGCGAGTGCGAGGCCGATGCCGCTCGTCGCGCCGGGGATGAAGACGGTGTCTCGAGTGATGTCCATGGCGCCAGCCTGCGGGCAGCCGGGATCAGGCGGGAGAGACCTCCGGATCGGGGGATCGGGAGTCCCTGGCTCCACGCCGTCGGGGAGGCGGAAGATGGAGCGATGAACCCCGACCGTGCCGCCCTGGCCGAGTTCCTGCGCGCCAGGCGTGCCGCCCTGCAGCCCGAGGACGTGGGGATGGCGGCGGGAGCGCGCCGCCGCGCCGCAGGCCTGCGGCGCGAGGAGGTGGCGCAGCTGACCGGCATGTCGGTCGACTACTACACGCGCCTGGAGCAGTCGCGCGGACCGCAGCCGAGCGAGCAGATGCTCGCGGCGCTGGCGCGCGCGTTGCGACTGACCGCCGACGAGCGCGATTACCTGTTCCGGATCGCCGGTCACGCGGCGCCCGACAGGATCGGTGCCGGCACGCACGTCGCGCCCGCCCTGCTGCGGGTGCTCGACCGGCTCGAGGACACCCCGGCGCTCATCCTGTCGAGCCTGGGGGAGACGCTCGTCGCGAACCGGATGGCGGTGGCGCTGTTCGGCGACCACACCGCGCGCACCGGACCGGCCCGCAGCGACGTCTACCGGTGGTTCACGGAGCCCGCCGCGCGGCACGTCTATCCCGCGGAGGATCGCCCGCGCAATGCGCGGGCGCTCGTGGCCAATCTCCGTGCCGCGTATGGCGCGCTGGGCGAGAACTCCCGCGCGGGCGAGCTGGTGCGAGAGCTGTCCGCCCGGAGCGCCGAGTTCGCCGCGCTGTGGGAGCGCCACGAGGTCGCGCGGCGCTTCGAGGACCACAAGACGCTGATCCATCCCGAGCTCGGCCCCATCGAGGTCGACTGCCAGGTGCTGTTCACCGAGGACCAGTCGCAGGCTCTGCTGGTGCTGACCGCGCCGCCGCGCACCGAGGGATGGGAGAAGCTGCGGCTTCTGTCGGTGCTCGGCTCGCAGCGATTCGTCGCGGCGGAGGGCGCGGACGCGCCGCATTGATCTTGGACGGTCACCGCGGGGCCCCGAGGCCGCGCGGTGACCG
>NZ_JAPSJA010000250.1 GCF_031178525.1 Microbacterium sp. | reverse complement strand
GGACGGCGACGCGTCTCGTCTTCGGGACGGATCACCGCATCGGAGTGGGGGGATGTGAGCGTCATGCGCCCCAGCGTCCTCGCCGTGATTGAACGGCAGGTGACCATTCGGGCCGCGCGGGTGGGGACTACTCCCCATGCGCGCCGAGGGCGTCAGCCGCCGAGGGCGGCGCTCACCACGGCGCGCGCCTCGTCCTGCACCTGGCGGAGGTGCTCCTCACCGCGCAGCGACTCGGCGTACAGCTTGTACACGTCCTCCGTGCCGGACGGGCGGGCCGCGAACCACGCGCTCGCGGTCTGCACCTTGAGGCCGCCGATCGCGGCGTCGTTGCCGGGGGCATGCGACAGCTTGGCGACGATCTCCTCGCCCGCGAGCGTCGTGGCGGTGACCGCGTCGGGACCCAGCTTGCCGAGCGCAGCCTTTTGCTCGGGCGTCGCCGGCGCGTCGACGCGCTGGTACGACGACGCGCCGTACTCGGCCTCGAGCTCGGCGTAGCGCTGCGACGGCGTCTTGCCCGTCACCGCCAGGATCTCGGCGGCGAGCAGGCAGAGCAGGATGCCGTCCTTGTCCGTCGTCCACACCGTGCCGTCCGTGCGCAGGAACGACGCCCCGGCCGACTCCTCGCCGCCGAACGCGACGGAGCCGTCCAGCAGCCCCGGCACGAACCACTTGAAGCCCACCGGCACCTCGAGGAGGCGGCGACCGAGCGCGGCGGTGACCTTGTCGATCATCATGGACGACACGAGCGTCTTGCCCACCGCGGCATCGGCCGACCAGCCGGGGCGGTGCGAGAACAGGTACTCGACGGCCACGGCGAGGTAGTGGTTCGGGTTCATCAGGCCGGCGTCGGGCGTCACGATGCCGTGCCGGTCGGCGTCGGCATCGTTGCCGGTCAGGATGTCGAACTCGGCCCGCTTGGCGACGAGAGACGCCATGGCGGAGGGGGATGACGGATCCATCCGGATCTTCTCGTCCCAGTCGAGCGTCATAAAGCGCCACGTCGGGTCGACATCCGGGTTCACGACCGTGAGGTCGAGGCCGTAGTGCTCGGCGATCAGTGCCCAGTACTCGACGGAGGCGCCGCCCAGGGGGTCGGCGCCGATGCGGATGCCCGCGCGCTTGATGGCCTCGATGTCGATGATCGACGCGAGGTCGCGCACGTAGGCGTCGCGGAAGTCGTAGGTCGCGATCGCACCGGCGTCGAGGTCCGCGAAGCGCACGCGGCTGACGCCCTCAAGGCCGCCCTCGATGAGCTCGTTCGCGCGCGCCGCGATCCACGACGTCGCGTCGGTGTCGGCCGGGCCGCCGTGCGGCGGGTTGTACTTGAAGCCGCCGTCGGCAGGAGGGTTGTGGCTCGGCGTCACGACGATGCCGTCCGCGCGGGCCGCGTCGCCCGGCTCGAGGTCGCGGTTGAACGCCAGGATGGCGTGGCTGAGCGCCGGGGTGGGCACCCACGAGTCGCGGGCGTCGATGCGCACGTCGATCGCGTTCGCGACGAGCACCTCGATCGCGCTGCGCTCGGCGGGAAGCGACAGGGCGTGCGTGTCGCGCCCGAGGAACAGCGGGCCCTCGATGCCCTGTGCCGCGCGGTAGTCGACGATCGCCTGGGTCGTGGCGAGGATGTGCTGCTCGTTGAAGCTCGTGCTGAGACTCGACCCGCGGTGTCCGCTCGTGCCGAAGGCGACCCTCTGGCCCGCGACCCGGGGATCAGGGATCCGGTCGTAGTACGCGCTGATCAGCTCGTCGACGTCGATGAGGTCGGATGCTTCGGCAGGGAGTCCGGCACGGCTCGTCATGGCCGACAGTCTCCCACGCACGCGCGTGGCGGCGTACTCGCGCGCCCCCGGGTTGACAGCGGCCAGGGAGGCCGTGCACAGTGTCCGACTTCCCATTCAGTGGGACGTACGTCGGGGCCGCGCCGAGCCGCCGTGTGAGGATCGCCGACGGCCCGACCGCGACTGTCGGCCGCACTCCCGAAACGAAGGACGAAGACGTCTATGACGCTTGATGCAGCGAAGAACAAGCCCTCCGTCGACCTGTGGATCGCCATCCTGTGCTTCCTGATCGTGGTCTTCGAGGGCTACGACATCGTGGCGCTGGGGGCGACCATCCCGGTGCTCACCGATCCCGAGGTGGGCGGCTTCGCGGTCGACGAGATGAACTGGGTCAACACGTTCTCGCTCATCGGCGTGGGCGTCGGGGCGGCGTTCATGGGCCGCCTCGCCGACCGCTTCGGCCGCCGCACGCCGCTGCTGCTCGCCGTGCTCGTCTTCTCGATCTTCACGATCGTGTTCCCGCTGATGCCGAACGCGTTCCTGATGGGCGCGGTCCGCTTCATCGCGGGCCTGGGTCTCGGCGGCTGCATGCCGGTCGCCCTCGCGATGATGCAGGAGAACGCCCCCGTCGGCCGCCGTGCGCTCGCCAACAACCTGCCGATGGTCGGCTACCACCTCGGCGCGGTCCTCGCCTCGCTCACCGGCCGCGCGGCGGGCATCGAGTGGTCGGTGCTCTACTACCTGGGCGGCGGCCTCGGTCTCGCGCTGCTCGCCGTGCTGTGGCTCAGGCTGCCCGACAGCGCGATCGCGCGCGACGGCTCGGCGCCCCGCAGCACGTTCGCGGACGTCGTGAAGCCCGCCTTCCTGCGCTCGTCGGTCGGCCTCTGGATCGCCGCGTTCATGGGTCTCGTGCTCGTGTACGGCCTGAATGCGTGGCTGCCGAAGATCATGGGCGCGGCGGGCTACCCCGTCGCCGACTCGCTCGTGATGCTGTTCGTGCTCAACCTCGGTGCGATCGCCGGGCTGCTGATCAGCGCGTTCGCCGCGGACGCCAAGGGCATCAAGGGCGTCTCGATGCTCTGGTTCGGCGCGGCCGCCGTGTTCCTCGTGCTGCTGGCGATCCCGTTCGGCAGTCAGGTGCTGCTCACCACGGTCATCTTCATCACCGGCGTGTTCGTATTCAGCGCGCAGAGCCTGATGTACGTCTACGCCGGACACATCTACCCGCGCGAGCTCGTCGCGACCGGCATCGGCCTGGCGTCGGGAATCGGCCGCTTCGGCGCGATCATCGGCCCGTACATCACGGGCCTCATGGTGGCGGCCGGCACCGCGTACCCCGGCGCGTTCTTCCTGTACGGCGGCGCGGCCGTGATCGCGGTGGTCGTCATCCTGCAGATGCCGAACCCCCGCAAGGCCGCTGTCGCGGTCGATGCGGAGCGCGTCTCGGCGTGAGGCCATCGGTCGGCCCGGGCGCCGCGGTGCCCGGGCCGACCGCCCTTCGCCCCGGGTCTAGGCTGAAGCCCATGCCGTCGGATGCCGCTCCTCGTCGCACGTACAGCTACCTGGGTCCCGCCGGCACCTTCACGGAGGCCGCGCTCGACCAGGTCCCCGAG
>NZ_JAPSJA010000249.1 GCF_031178525.1 Microbacterium sp. | reverse complement strand
GCGCGGACCCCGCGCGAGCGTCAGCTCGCCGTGTCCATGGCGCGCGAGGCGCTCACCCGTCTCGCCAACGCGGAGTCGGATGACCCCGAGGGCAGCGACGAGCCCCTGGCCCGTGAGTGCATCGCGGTGGCCATCGAGCGCTCGGCCGACGAGCTGGGCGTGCCGCTGAAGGTCACGCGTTCGGGCGTCGACGACGGACGCGCCGCGGTCCCCGGCCGCGTCGCCCGTGCGATCGTGCTCGCGGCGACCCAGGCCGTCGCGAACGCCGTGCAGCACGCCGACGGCGCGGGGCTGAAGGTCGCGGTCTCGCGTGCCGGCGAGGGGGTGCGCGTCGAGGTGTCGGACTCGGGTCCCGGCGTCGACGTCGCGTCCATCCCCGCCGACCGCCTCGGCATCCGCGCGTCGATCTTCGCGCGGATGGCGGCCGTCGGCGGCGACGCGACGATCGAGTCCGGGGCGCGCGGCACGACCGTGGCGCTGACCTGGATGGGGAAGACGAAGGCATGAGAAGCGTCCGTCGCGTGTTCGACACGATCGCCCTGGCCTTCACGGCCTATTTCGCGGTGCGCGGCCTGGTGCGGCCCGAGGGCGCGGTGAACATGCCGCTCGCCGTCGTCGCCGTCGCCCTGTACCTCGTGCTGACGCTCATCGCGCTGTACGTGGAGTACGCGGGCGAATCCGGCGACAGCGGGGGTCCCCCTCGAGAGCGCGCCGGCACGGTCCTGCCGCAGTGGGCGGCCTTCGTGGTGCTCGCCGGCACCGCGCTGATCCCGCTGCTCGTCGCGGCGTACACGCCGCCCGACGAGCGCACCGCCTCGCATGCGACCTGGTACCTCGGCGCGGTGGGCGCGGTGCTGACCATCGTGTGCGCGCGACACCGCCCGATCCACGCCTGGATCGGCATCGGCATCCTGACCCTGGAGTCGTCGCTCGCCATCGGACTGGGGCCCGCCCTCGGCCTCGGCCTGGTGGGCTCAGCCGTATGGGTCGCGATCGCGCAGCTGCTCATGGTCTTCACGGATCGCGCGTACCGCGACACCGCCCGGCTCGCGGCCCTGCAGCAGGCGACATCCGCATGGCAGGCGAGCCAGGCCGTGCGGCGGCTCGAGCGCCGCCGCCGCGTGCAGTACGCGCTCGCCGTGGCGGGGCCGGTCCTGTCACGGGTGATCGCGTCCGACGGGGAGCTCACGGACGAGGAGCGCACCACGGCCCGCCTGGCCGAGGGCCGGCTGCGCGACGAGCTGCGCGGCGCACGTCTTCTCGACGACGACGTGCGCGACGCGATCGCCGCCGCGCGCCTGCGCGGCGCGACCGTGACGGTGTTCGACGAGGGCGGGCTCGACGACCTCGCGCCCGAGCACCTCGACAGCGTGCGGCACGAGCTGGCCGACACGCTGCGGCAGACCGACGCGGAGCGCATCATCATCCGCACGGCTCCCGACCCGCAGGTCGCGATCACGATCGTGGGACGCTCACCCGGCGGCGACGGCCTCACGGACGAGGACGACGTGCAGCTCTGGCGCGAGGTCCAGCGCCCGACCGCCGCGCAGTGACCGCGGCGTCACGGCCCGTCCTGCCCCGGCATCGGCCGTTCCGGCGCAAAAAGAAGGGTGGGGGTGGCGATGCCACCCCCACCGGGTCGCGGAACGGTTACCCGAAAACCGTCCGCTATGGGCCGAGATCACATCCGCCTACCCTGGGACGGATGGTCGGCCAACGCTCAAGCGTTTCCACACCCAGTATCGAACAGCCGCAAGCCCACCGTCTGTAGGTACTTTGGGGGACATCTGCGCTTCCGGTCGGTGGGGCCTTCCGAGCCGGTCAGCCCGCGAATCTCCCCCACGGGATGTCCCGTCGGAGCGGGCGTCGCAGAGACCGCTGCGTGAGCTGCCACGCAGAGGGACGGCTGTCATCGGCGACGGCCTCCTCCGTCTCGCGAGTGTACTCCTCGCCGACCACCGCGAGAAGAGCCGCGAGCTCCTCCTCCGTCGGCGCTCCGCGCACGATCTCCACGCGCGGCGGATTCGCCTCTGCGCCGTTCGCATCCTCGGTCGTCATCAGAGCGGGATGTTCCCGTGCTTCTTGGGCGGCAGCTCGGCGCGCTTGCCGCGCAGGGAGCGCAGCGCCTTGGCGACCGCCACGCGGGTGGCGGACGGCTCGATGATGCCGTCGAGCTCTCCGCGCTCGGCCGCGAGGAACGGCGACGCGACGTTGTAGGTGTACTCGTTGGCCAGGCGGGTGCGCACGGCGGCGACGTCCTCGCCGGCCTCCTCCGCGCGCTTGAGCTCGCCGCGGTAGAGGATGTTCACCGCGCCCTGACCGCCCATGACCGCGATCTCGGCCGTCGGCCACGCGAGGTTGATGTCTGCGCCGAGCTGCTTGGACCCCATCACGATGTAGGCGCCGCCGTAGGCCTTGCGCAGGATCACGGTGACCAGCGGCACGGTGGCCTCGGCGTAGGCGTACAGCAGCTTCGCGCCGCGGCGGATGACGCCCGTCCACTCCTGGTCGGTGCCGGGAAGGTAGCCGGGCACGTCGACGAGCGTCACGATCGGAACGGAGAAGGCGTCGCAGAAGCGCATGAAGCGCGCGGCCTTCTCTCCGGCCTCGATGTTCAGCGTGCCGGCCATCTGCGACGGCTGGTTCGCGATCACACCGACCGTGCGGCCCTCGATGCGGCCGAAGCCGATCACGATGTTCGGGGCGAACAGCGGCTGCACCTCGAGGAAGTCGCCGCGGTCGACGAGATGCGAGATGACCTCGTGGATGTCGTACGGCTGGTTCGGCGAATCCGGCACGATCGTGTCGAGCGCACGATCCGGATCCGTCGTCTCCCACTCGAACTCGGTCTCGTAGACCGGCAGCTCGGCCATGTTGTTGTCGGGCAGGTAGCCGAGCAGCGTGCGCGCGTAGTCGAGGGCGTCGTCCTCGTCCTGCGCGAGGTAGTGCGCGACGCCCGAACGGGTGTTGTGCGTGAGCGCGCCGCCGAGCTCCTCCATGCCGACGTCCTCGCCCGTGACGGTCTTGATGACGTCGGGTCCGGTCACGAACATCTGGCTGGTCTTGTCGACCATGATCACGAAGTCGGTGAGCGCCGGGGAGTACACGGCGCCGCCCGCGGCGGGGCCCATGACGATCGAGATCTGCGGGATGACGCCCGATGCCGCGGTGTTCAGGCGGAAGATCTCGCCGTACTTGCCCAGCGCGATCACGCCTTCCTGGATGCGCGCGCCGCCCGAGTCGAGGATGCCGATGATCGGCATGCCGCCCCGCAGGGCGAACTCCATGATCTTGACGATCTTGTCGCCGGCGACCTCGCCGAGGGATCCCCCGAACGTCGTGAAGTCCTGCGCGTAGACCGCGACCGTTCGGCCGTGGATCGTGCCGAC
>NZ_JAPSJA010000248.1 GCF_031178525.1 Microbacterium sp. | reverse complement strand
GGTGAGATGAACTCGATGCTGGCCTCTCCGTAGTAGTAGTTGCCGATGATCGAGCTGAACGCGAGCATGAACACGACGACCGCGAGCGCGATGGCCGTCCACGATCCGAGCGACGTCTCGAGCGCGATCTGCGTGAGCTCGACGCCCTGGGGGCCGCCCGGCTCGATCGGCACGGCCACCAGCACGAGGAACGCCGTGATCGAGCAGACGATGATCGTGTCGAAGTACACGCCGAGCGACTGCACGAGCCCCTGCTTGACCGGGTGCGTGACCGCCGCCGCGGCGCCCGCGTTCGGAGCGGATCCGAGGCCCGCCTCGTTCGAGAACATGCCGCGCTTGGCGCCGACCAGGATGATCTGGCCGAGCGTGGCGCCGAGCACCTGGTTGAAGCCGAACGCCTGCGTGTAGATCGAGGCGAACACGACGGGCAGCTGATCGATGTGGACGACCACCACGGCGAGACCGAGCAGCAGGTACGCGAGCGCCATGACGGGGACGAGGATCTGCGTCACGTCGGCGATGCGGCGTACGCCGCCGAAGACGATCAGCGCCGTGAGCCCGGCCGTGACGATGCCTGCGATGAGCGGCAGCCACTGCGCCTCGGTGCCCGTGAGCGTCTCGACGGCCGTCACGGTGGTGATCGCGATCGTGTTCGCCTGCAGCGCGCTGAACGCGAACGGGAAGCAGAAGATGAGGATCACGGCGAACACGACGCCCATCCATCGCGCACCCAGTCCCCTCGCCATGTAGTACGCGGGGCCGCCCCGGAAGCCGTCGGCATCGCGCACCTTGAACAGCTGAGCGAGCGTGGACTCGGCGAACGCCGAAGCGGCGCCGATCCCGGCCATGAGCCACATCCAGAACACGGCGCCCGGACCGCCCAGGGCGATCGCGGTCGCGACGCCCGCGATGTTCCCGACGCCGACGCGCGACGCCGCCGAGATCGTGAACGCCTGGAACGACGACACCGACTGCGGTCTGCCGTCGGCATCGAGCGGGGTCTTGTCGGTCAGGGTGCGGAACATCTCCGGGAGCAGCCGGATCTGCACGACGCCCGTGCGCACCGTGAGGTACACACCGAGCAGCGCGAGGATCGGCAGGACGATCCAGGTCCAGAACAGATCGCCCTGCGCGGCCAGCCAGCTCTCGATTGCTTCCATCGTCCCAGTCTCGCCGGAATGGCGACGACCCCGCCACCCGCGGGGGTGTCGGGGCCGTCGCCGTCAGGGGTCACGCCGGCATCAGCAGGTGCCGATCAGATCCCACGGGCCGTTCTTGCCGCCGGGCTTCTGATCGCGCGTCCACCACTCGGCCTCGTAGACCTTTCCCTTGTGGACGACGTGCTCGCCTCCCGTGTAGACCATGGAGCGCGTCCACGCCGCGACCTCGCCATCGGCGCACGAGGTCATCTCGCCGAGCTCCATCCACGAGCCGGTCGCCGACGTTCCGGGCTTGTCCTTGGTCCACCACTGCGCCTTGTACAGGGTGCCCTTGTAGGACACGATGTCGCCGCCGGTGTACACCTTGCCCTTCTCCCACTCGGGGTACTCCGGCGCCGGCTCGACGAGCGTGAACTCGACCGTCGTCACGTTGCCGGCGACGTCGAAGACCTCGAGCGTGTTCGCGCCCAGGACCGCACCGAGCACGCCGGGGGCGACGCCATTCAGGTCGCTCCACTTCGCGTTCACGAGCTCCTTCTCGACGCCGTTGAGCACGACGCGGTCGACCAGCCCCTCATCGAACAGCTTGAAGCTGACCTTCTCGTACACACCGTCCGAGCCGATCGTGTCGTCCTTCACCGTGACGGTCGGCGCCTCGGTGTCTGCGGGGGCGGTGACCGTGAGCGGCAGGCGCACCGTCGTGCCCGAGGGGTCCGCGACCACCTCGAGGGTGTGCGCGCCAGGCGCGGCGGTCGCCGGGATGGTGACCGTGCCGGAGACAGCGCCGTTCGTCACCGGCAGCGTGCCGATCGGGGCGCCGTCGAGGCGCACCTCGACCGTCGTGTTCTGCGGCGAGCCGAGCGAGGTCAGGTCGAGCGACGACAGCGCCACCGTCGCCGCGCCACCCGCCTCCGCCGACTGCGAGGTGCCCGCCGTCACCGCTCGCGTGCGGGCGAACGACGGCGAGAGCGGCGAGCTCTCCGACAGGTACGAGATCCACGCGTCACGGTCGACCAGACCCGAGTCCGTCGGATTCGTGCCGTGCTGGAAGGCGAAGAAGTTATCGCCCGCCGTGGCCGCCGGAGCCGCGAGGAACGAGAACGTGCCCACGCGGATCTCGTCGTCCGGCTGGACGAGCTCCCCGTCGATGTAGATCGCGTCGACGTGGTCGCCGGGCGCCGCATTCGGATCGGCGGTGTCGGCGACCCAGGTCACGTTCTCCGACAGCCCCAGCGCGAGGTACGGACGCGACGGACGCGTGGTGCCGCCCTCGGTCGTCGTCTGCCACTGCTGCTCGAGCAGCTGGTCGAGCTGCTCACCGGTCAGGGTCGTCGTCCACAGGTTGTTGACGAACGGCAGCACCGCGTTGGCCTCGGCGTAGGTCACGACGCCGTCTCCCTCGCCCGCCGAGCTGCTCTTGTAGTACAGCTCGCTGCGAAGACCACCGGGATTCACGACGCCGATCTCGGCCCCGCCGCGCTCCGGGGACGCGAGTGCGTCGACGAGCGAGTTGGCCACGAGGTTGCCGATGGTCGACTCGCTCATGCGGTCGTCGCGCGATCCGCCCGTCCACACGCCGTCCACATACGAGCCGCCCGCGAAGGCGGTCGTGATGTCGGCTGTGACCTCGGCGATCGGCTGGTTGCCGACCTCGGCCGCGTGCGCCAGCGCCGCGTCGACGATCGCCTTGACCTCGGCGAGCACCGCGTTGGCCGCGAGCTCATCCGCGGTCGGAGCCGCGCCGCGCTTGACGTTCTCGACCTCGTAGTCGAGCACGTCGGATGTCGACGGGTCGACCGTCAGCGAGATGTGACCGACGAACTCGCCGTAGTTGCCCGTCTGGATGATCGGGCGCGTGTCCGTCGTGCCGGCGATCGGGGCGTCCCACGCGTACTGCTTGTGGGTGTGGCCGGTCAGGATCGCGGCGACGCGCGGGTCCGTCTCGGTCACGATCTCGGCGAACGGCCCGCCGGCGGCGATCTCCTCCTCGATCGTGGAGCCATCCGGGGTGCCCGCTCCGGCGCCGTCGTGCACGAGAGCGACCACCAGGTCGGCCTCGCCGTTGGCGGCGTCATCGTCGAGCAGCTGCTCCGTGACGCGGTTGAGCGCGGCGACCGGGTCGCCGAACTCGATGCCGGCGATGCCGGCGCCGCTGACCAGCGTGGGCGTCTCCTGCGTGACCACGCCCACGAATCCGATGTCGACGCCGTCGACCGTCACGATGTCGTACTCCTCGAGCGCCGGCGTCTGGGTGCCCTTCTCG
>NZ_JAPSJA010000247.1 GCF_031178525.1 Microbacterium sp. | reverse complement strand
GCAACCGCTCCGCCGTGTACTCGCCGGTGAGCCGCCCGGGGCTCATCGCGATGTGGGACGACGGCGACCCGCTCTTCGAGGAGCCGCTCGCCCCCTACGTGCACGCACGCGACGCCGCGCTCGTCCGACAGGAGCTCGCGGATGCGGAATCGGGCGACAAGCCCGCGCTGCTGATCGCGGGGCACACGCGCACGGCCGACGTGGAGCGCCTCGTCGCGCTCGGCTGGGTTCAGGATGCCCCGGCGTCGCGGCGCTACACGCCCAACGTGATCCTCAGCGCCGTGACGGAGAGCGAGCAACCCGGGGCGCGCATCCCGTCCGCCGCCTTCCGCGCGGCGCGCGAGGGGCTCGAGCAGGGGCCGGTGCTCGTGCAGGTGGCGCGTCCGGGATACGCGCCGACGCTCGTGTGCGCCGACTGTCGCACGCCGGCGCGATGCCGACACTGCGGCGGGCCGCTGCATGCGCCTGGGCGCGGGGCGGTGCCCGTCTGCGGGTGGTGCGGCCGCTCGGCGAACGCGTGGACCTGCGCACACTGCTCGTCGCCGCGGGTGCGGCTCGCGTCCTCGGGCAGCGAGCGCACGGCCGACGAGCTCGGGCGCGCGTTCCCCGGCGCCAGGGTGGTCGTCGCGGACGGCGCGCATCCGGTGCGCGAGGTGGATGCGCGCCCCGCGCTCGTCGTGGCCACACGCGGTGCCGAGCCGATCGCGGAGGGCGGCTATCGCGCGGTGCTGCTGCTCGACGGCGACCGGATGCTGCAGGCGCCCGAACTGCGCATCGGCGAGTCGTGCCTGCGCTGGTGGTCGAACGCCGCGGCGCTGGCGGCGCCAGGAGCGCCCGTGCACCTCGTGGGCGTGACGGGCGGCGTCGCGCGGGCCCTCGCGACGTGGACGCAGGCGGCATATGCGCGCGCAGAGCTGAGCGACCGGGCACCGCTGCGGATGCCGCCCACGTCGCGCGTCGCGCGCCTGGAGGGCGACGTGGCGGCGGTCGACCGCGCGCTCGCAAGCCTGCGCACCGACGTGCCCGAGCTTGCCGCCGACGCCGTGCTCGGCCCCGTTCCCGTGGATCGTCAGGGCTGGCCGGGCGCTCGCGCGCTCGTGCGATTCGACTACGCGCGGGGTGCCGCGGTGGCCGCGAGCCTGCGCGCATCCGTGGTCGCGGAGGCGGTGAACGCGCGCTCGGCGCGCCGCGGGGCGAAGGGCCCCGGATCGAGACAGACGGCGCCGCGGAATATACTCGCGACCAGGCTCGACATCGTCGAGCCGGAGTTGTGAATGGCGCCGGATCGGCCCGCGGCGCGGGCCGGCGGACGGCGAGACGGGGGAGCAGTGGCCGCTGACCGGATGAGGATCGTGTTCGCGGGGACGCCGTCCGTCGCCGTCCCTTCGCTGCGTGCGCTGCACGCAGCGGGGCACGAGATCGCCGCCGTCGTCACGCGCCCGGATGCGCCGCTCGGGCGCAAGCGCGTGCTCACGCCGTCGCCCGTCGCAGCGGCGGCCGCGGAGCTCGATCTTCCCGTGATCAGGGCCGTGCGGCTCGACGCCGACGCGACCGAGCGGATCGCCGCGCTCGAACCGGAGCTCGCCGTGGTCGTCGCGTACGGCGGGCTCGTGCGTGAGCCGCTGCTGTCGCTGCCCGCGCACGGCTGGATCAACCTGCACTTCTCGCTGCTGCCGCGTTGGCGCGGCGCCGCGCCGGTGCAGCGCGCGCTGATGGCGGGCGACCGCGTCACGGGAGCTGCCGTGTTCCGCCTCGTTCCCGAGCTCGATGCGGGCGACGTGTTCGGCGAGCTGCGCTACGACGTGCCCGAGGACGCCACGGCCGGGGAGGTGCTGGATGCGCTCGCGGAGAGCGGCGCGTCGCTGCTGGCAGACGTGGTCGCCGACATCGCCGCCGGCACGGCGGTCGCCGTCGCTCAGGAAGGTGAGCCGACGCACGCCGCGAAGCTGACGATCGAGGACGGCCTGCTGGACTGGGCGGCGCCGGCGGAGCGCGTGCTCGCCCGGTTCCGAGGGGTCACGCCGGAGCCGGGAGCGCACACGACGCTCGACGGCGCGCGCGTCAAGATCCTCGCCGCCCGCCGCGCAGAATCCGCCGAACCGCTCGCTCCCGGCCGCGTCGCGCCCGCCGCGGGCGCCGTGCTCGTCGGCACCGGGACCGAGCCGATCCTGGTCGAGCGCGTGCAGCCCGCGGGCAAGGCGGCGATGGCCGCGGCCGACTGGGCGCGCGGCACGCGCGGCGCACCCGTCTTCGACGTCGGGGCATCGGAAGGTGGGCAGTGATGGTCGAGCACCGGGAGGGCGGCGGCCGCCGCTCCGACAACAGGGCGTCTGCGCCCGCCGTCCGGCACCGCACGCCGCAGCGCATGAGCGACAGGACGTGGCGGCAGGTCCAGCCCGCCCGCCGCGTCGCCTACGCCGTACTGCGTGCCGTGCAGGCTTCGGACGCGTACGCGAACCTGTTGCTGCCGCGCGAGCTCGAGCGCGCCGGTCTCTCGGGCGGCGACGCCGCGCTCGCGACCGAACTGACGTACGGCACGCTGCGCCGCCTCGGCACGTACGACGCCGTCATCCGGCTCGCCGCCGACCGGGAACCGGCCGCGATCGATCCGCCGGTCCTCGACGCGCTGCGTCTGGCCGTGCACCAGCTGATGTCCACGCGCGTGGCGTCGCACGCCGCCGTGAACGAGTCGGTTCAGCTGGCGCGGGAGGCGTCCGGATCGGGAGCCGCCGGCTTCGCGAACGCCGTGCTGCGTCGCGTCTCGAGCGACAACCCCGGCGACTGGCTCACGCGCGTCGCCGACACCGCGCGGTCCGATGACGAGCGCATCGGGCTCGAGTCGTCGCACCCCGTGTGGATCGTGCGTGCGTTCCGGCGTGCCCTCGCCGCCGAGGGGCGGACCGACGAGCTCGACGACCTGCTGGACGCCGACAACGTCTCGCCGCGCGTCACCATGGCCGCGCTGCCCGGCCTCGGCGAGACCGATGGCACGCGCACGCCGTACTCGCCCGTCGGCTTCCGTCTGCGTGCGGGCGATCCCGAGCCGCTCGTGCGGGCGTCGGGCGGCGCCGTGCGCGTGCAGGACGAAGGCTCCCAGCTCGTCGCGCTCGCGCTCAGCCGCCTCGCCCCGGTCGAGCCGGGGGAGCGCTGGCTCGATCTGTGCGCCGGGCCGGGCGGCAAGACCGCGCTGCTGGCGGCCGAGGCGCTCGCGCACGGCGCGCGGCTCGACGCCAACGAGCTGGTGCCGGCGCGCGCAGGGCTCGTGCGCAAGGCCCTCGCCGCCGTGCCGCTCGAGGTCACCGTGTTCGAGCAGGATGGCCGCGAGCTCGCGTCCGCGCATCCCGACACGTACGAGCGCATCCTGGTCGACGCGCCCTGCACGGGACTCGGTGCGCTGCGTCGTCGTCCTGAGGCGCGCTGGCGCAAGCAGCCGTCCGATGTCGCCGAGCTCG
>NZ_JAPSJA010000246.1 GCF_031178525.1 Microbacterium sp. | reverse complement strand
GTCGTCGCGGAGGTGACCATCACGATGCCGAAGCCCGTGAGCAGCAGGGCGGTCGACGCGATCAGCAGGAACTCGAGCGGCACCGGCTCGAACACGCGGCCGAGTGTGACGCGCGCGGTCAGCGCGCGGGAGCGGGATGCGTCCTGCGGGTCAGAGGGCTTCGCCGGGCGCGTCGTCCTCGGGGGTCGCGTCGTGGTGCTCATCCGCTCCCCCTCCTATCCGTGCCCTCACCGCGGCGGCGAAACGTGCGCCGCGGTCGTCGTATCCCGTGAACTGATCGAACGATGCGGCCGCCGGTGCCAGCAGCACCACGTCACCGTCCCGCGCGATCCCGGCCGCCAGCTCGACGGCCCGGTTCATGACTGTCTCAGTCTCGGCGTGGTCGACCTCGAAGACCGGCACCCCGGGGGCGTGTCGCGCGAAAGCCGCGACGACCTCGCCCCGCTCGACGCCGATCACGATCGCGGCGCGGCTCGCGGGACCCCGCTGCGCCACGAGCGCGGCGATGTCGACGCCCTTCAGCTGGCCGCCGACGATCCACACCGCACCCGGGTAGGCCGCGAGGGACGACGCCGCGGCGTGCGGATTCGTGGCCTTCGAGTCATCCACCCAGGTGACGCCGCCCGCGCGCGCGACGACCTCGATCCGGTGGGGATCGAGGCGGAAGCCCTCGAGCGCGGACCGGATCGCGGTGGGCGGGACGTCGAGCGATCGCGCCAGCGCGGCGGCGGCGAGGATGTTCGCGACGATGTGCGGCGCCGCCAGCCCGCGCTCGGCGAGCGCTCCCACGGTCGTGAGCTCGAGCGCCGACGTCCGGCGCTCCTCGAGGAACGCCCGGTCCACAAGGATGCCCTCGATCACGCCGAGGTCGCTCGGCCCGGGGACACCGAGATCGAAGCCGATCGCGCGGGCGCCCTCCACGACCTCCGCCTCCTCGACCATGTGCATGGTGGCCTCATCGGACTTGTTGTAGACGGCGGCCACCTTCGTGCCGCGGTACACGACGGCCTTGGCGTCGCGGTACGCCTCGAACGAGCCATGCCACACGAGGTGGTCGTCGGCGAGGTTCAAGCACACCGACGCATGCGGGGACGGCGATCCGACCCCGTCCTCGAGCCCGAGGTACCAGAGCTGGTGACTCGAGAGCTCGACGACGAGCACGTCGAAGCCGGCCGGGTCGCGTACCGCGTCGAGGATCGGCACGCCGATGTTGCCGCACGGCGCGGCGCGCAGCCCGCCCTCGACGAGCATCGTCGCGGTGAGGCGGGTGGTGGTCGTCTTGCCGTTCGTCCCGGTGATGAGCACCCACTCGGCGGGCGTGCCGTCGGGGCGCAGCACCTTGTCGCGCACGCGCCACGCGAGCTCGATGTCGCCCCACAGGGCCACACCGCTCTCGCGGGCCCATGCCACGACGGGGTGGGACGGGGAGAAACCGGGCGATGCGATGACGACCTCGGGATCGAACGCGCGCAGCTCCGCAGGGACGTCGTCGAGCGGTCCCTGCCACAGCCGTGCGCCGATGACGGGGACGAGCCGTGCGTACTCCTCCGCGGCCCTCTCCGTCACCACGAACACGTCCGCGCCGAGCTCGGCGAGCGTGTCGGCCACCGAGAATCCGGTCGACGCGAGGCCCAGCACGGCGACGCGCAGGCCCTTCCAGTCCGCATGCCAGCTCGTCAGGGAGTCAAGACGCTCGCTCATGTGCGGCTCAGCCATTCCACGTAGAACAGGCCGATGCCGCTGACCGACAGCAGACCGGCGATGATCCAGAACCGCGCGACGATCGTGACCTCGGGCCAGCCCCGCATCTCGAAGTGGTGATGGATCGGACTCATCAGGAACAGTCGCTTGCCGCGCGTCAGCTTGAAGTAGAGCCGCTGCAGGATGACAGAGCCGGACGAGATCACGAACAGACCGGCGATCAGGAGGCCGAGCAGCTCGGTGCGCGTCAGCACGGCCATGGCGGTCACGACGCCGCCGATCGCCATCGAGCCGACGTCGCCCATGAACACCTGCGCCTTGGGCGCGTTCCACCACAGGAAGCCGACGAGCCCGCCCACCACGGCGGCCGCGACGACCGCGAGGTCGAGCGGATCACGCGTGCTGTAGCAGGCCTGCAGCAGCTCGGGCTCGAGCAGGACGCGCGTGCACGCCTGGTTGAACTGCCAGAACGCGATCAGGCTGTAGGCGCCCACGACGAAGATGCCGGCGCCGGCCGCGAGGCCGTCGAGGCCGTCCGTGAGGTTCACGCTGTTGGAGAAGCCCGTGCCGAGCAGCGACAGCCAGACGAGGTACAGCAGCCAGCCGAGCACCGGGCCGAGCGCCATGAACGACAGCACGGGGATGTCGCGGAACAGCGAGACATAGCCGGTGCCGGGGGTCTGACCGTACGCGTTCTCGAAGTTCAGCGCCGCGATCGCGAACGGCACGATCGCGATGACCTGCCCGGCGATCTTGCGCCATCCGCTCAGGCCGTCGTAGTGATCCTGCTTGACCTTCAGATAGTCGTCGATGAAGCCCACGGCGCCGAACGACAGCATGAGCCAGATCACGAGCCAGCCCGAGGGCGTCGGAGGGTTGCCGCCCGCCCAGCAGCCGACGAGATAGCCGATCACGGTGCCGACGATGAAGATCGTGCCGCCCATGGTGGGCGTGCCGCGCTTGACCTCGTGGTCGGGCGCGAGCATCTTCGCGCTCGCGACGCGGATGGGCTGGGCCCAGCCCCAGCGGCGGAACAGCCGGAGGAACACGGGCGTCAGGAACAGCGAGAACGCCAGGGAGATCGCCGCTGCGGTCAGGAGTGATCTCACGAGAACGATTCTCCCAGACGATCGCCGAGGAACCGGAGCCCGGCGGCGTTGGACGACTTCACGAGCACCGAGTCGCCGGGGCGCAGCTCGTCCTCGAGGTAGGCGAACGCCTCGTCCGCGGTCTCGAAGAACACGGCCTCGCCGCTCCACGAGCCCTCCGCGATGGCCGCGAGATACAGGGCGCGTGCCTCCTGCCCGACGACCACGATGCGCGGGATGCGCAGCCGCACGGCCAGCAGGCCGATCTTCATGTGCTCCTCGACCGAGTGCTCGCCCAGCTCGCTCATGGCGCCGAGCACGGCGACCATGCGCTCATCCGGTCCGCTGATCTGCGCGAGGGTGCGCAGCGCCGCGGCGACCGCATCGGGGCTCGCGTTGTATGCGTCGTTGATGATCCTGATGGGTGACTGCGTGAGCACCTGCATGCGCCAGCGCTCGGCGAGCTCGACCGTCTCGATGCGCTCGATGGCGGTCTCGGGGGCGACGCCGAGGGCAGCAGCGGCCGTGATGGCGGCGAGGGCGTTCTTGATGTGGTGCGCGCCCAGCACGCGCAGATGCAGCGGCAGCTCGCGGTCCGCGACCGTCACGGTCGTGCGGGTCCCGGAGGCTGTCACATCGAGGGCGCCGGAGCGCACATCCGCCGTCTCGGCCTCGCCGAACCAGCGCACCT
>NZ_JAPSJA010000245.1 GCF_031178525.1 Microbacterium sp. | reverse complement strand
GTGTCCTCGCCCAGCACGATCCGCTCGGTCACCTGCAGGCGTCGCGCCTGCCGCATCGAGGGCACGCCGACGTCGGTCAGGGCGACGCGCGGGCCGCCCAGGATCACGGGGGCGACGTAGGCGAGGACCCGATCGGCGTACCCGGCGGCGAGGAACGCGCTCGCGAGCGTGGGGCCCCCCTCGACGAACACGCGGTGCAGACCGTGCTCCCACAGGTCGGCGAGCACGAACTCGAGGTCGTGCGTGTCGTAGAACAGCGGCTCCTGCGGGTGCGAGCGCACGGCCGCGTCGGCGGGCGTCTCGCGCGCGCCGATCACCACGGGCACGGGCTGCTCCGCGTGCAGCACGTCGCCGTCGCGTGCGGTCAGAGCGGGGTCGTCGGCGAGTACGGTGCCCGTCCCGACGACGATCGCGTCGGTCCGTGCGCGTCTGGCGTGCACGTCGGCTCGCGCCTGGGGTCCCGTGATCCACTTGCTCGTGCCGTCTGCCGCGGCTGCCCGGCCGTCCAGGCTCTGCGCCCACTTCACGGTGACGTGCGGGCGTCCGAGGCGCGTGGCGGTGAGCCAGGGCTCGATCAGCGCGAGCGCCTCGTCGCGCAGCACGCCGCTTTCCACGTCGACGCCTGCCGCACGCAAACGGGCGGCACCGCCGCCCGAGATCTCGCCCGGGTCGTCGAGCGCGTACACGACGCGCGCGACGCCCGCACGGATCAGCGCCTCGGCGCAAGGGCCGGTGCGGCCGGTGTGGTTGCACGGCTCGAGCGTGACGATCGCGGTCGTGCCCCGCGCGCCGCCCTCCGGCAGCTGCGACAGCGCATCGACCTCGGCATGGGCCGTGCCGGCTCCGCGGTGCCAGCCCTCGGCGAGGACCTCTCCGGACGGGGACAGGATGACCGCGCCGACCTGCGGGTTGCGGCTGCGGGGTCCGTGCAGCGCGAGCTCCAGGGCGCGGCGCATCGCGCGCTCCTCCGCGGGGCTATGCGCCATCCGACCCTCCTCGATCAAGCCGGGGTGATCGCGGACAGGCCGCGCGGGCGCCGCCATCCGAGGATCGCCGAGCGTCCCGTGCTGCCTCCCATCCGGACTCGTGCGGCTCTCGCCGCACATCACCGTCGGTTCCGGAATTCCACCGGATCGGCCTGGCGCTTCTGGCGCTTCGGCTCGCGGACTGTCACCGCCGGTTCGGATTCCCACCGACCCCGGAGCACGTGTGCTGCACTCAGATTATCCGAACGCGCAGACGCGCGATCCATTCCCGTCATCGCCGTTCACGCGAGGGTCCTCCGACCGCGCACGGCACGGATCCGGATCCGTCACTTCAGCAGGCGGGACAGGCGGCGGTCGGCGAGCACCTTGCCGCCCGTCTGGCACGTGGGGCAGTACTCGAAGCTGCGGTCGGCGAGGAACACGCTGCGCACGGTGTCACCGCACACGGGGCACGCCTCACCCGCGCGGGCGTGCACGCTCATGCCGCGGCGCTTGGCGTCCTTGAGTTCGGCGGGCGGGCGCCCGCGAGCGGCGGCGACCGCCTCGGTCAGCGTGTCGCGCATTGCCGCGTAGAGCCGGTCGACGTCGTCGTCGCCGAGGTTCGCCGCCAGCGCATAGGGCGACATGCGCGCGGCGTGCAGGATCTCATCCGAGTACGCGTTGCCGATGCCCGCCACGGTCTGCTGGTCGCGCAGCACGCCCTTGATCTGCGTGCGGCGCCCGGAGAGCAGACCGGCGAGGGTCTCGCGGGTGAACGTCTCGTCCAGGGGGTCCGGTCCGAGCCGGGCGATGCCGGGCACCTCCGCCGGATCGCGCACGACGTAGACGGCGAGCGACTTCTTGGTTCCGGCCTCGGTGAGATCGAACCCCGAGCCGTCGCCGAAGCCGATGCGCAGCGCGATGGGGGAGCGGCCGGGCTTGATCACGGTGGCAGGCAGCGCCTCGTGCCAGCGCAGCCAGCCCGCCTTCGCGAGGTGGAACACCAGGTGCAGGTCGCCCGCGGTGATGTCCACGAACTTGCCGTGGCGCTCGACACCGGTGACCGACCTGCCCACCAGCTCGTCGAGGCGCGGGTCGAAGGTCTTCAGCGCGGCGATCGATGTGAGCCGGGCCTGCGTGAGCTCCAGGCCGGCCGCCCGTCCGCGCAGGAACTCGACCAGCCCCTCCACCTCGGGCATCTCGGGCATGCCGCCATCCTGCCCCGGCGCGCGCGAGGAAGGCAATCCGGTGCACAACGGCCGCGGCCTTCGATAACCGTGACGTTTCTGCCTTCCCTGTGCGGGAGGCTATGCGTCGGTTGCGCTCGTCCTCAGCCGAGACGCTGGGCCGTGTTGTTCACATCCGCGCCGTCCCGCCGATCCGTCGACCGTCGGGATCGGCACGGTGAGGTGCATGTCCGTGAATCCGAACGTCACGATCCCCTGCTCCCTCTCGTTCCAGGACCTGCGGCGAGTCGGCCTGACGCGCGCGGAAATCGAGCAGTCGATCGCCGCCGGCGCCATAGTCCGGGCGAGGCGTGGCGTCTATGTGAGGGCGGACGCTTCACCCGCCGTCCCCCGAGAAGCCGCGGCGGTGGGCGGACGGCTCGACTGCGTCTCTGCGATGCGGGAGATGGGTGTCTTCGTGCTGGAACGCTCGGGACTGCACATTCAGGTCGCTCGAAACCGCAAGCATCTGCGTATCCCGCCGTCGGGCCGCGTTCGTGTGGGGACGCGCTGGGAGAAGGTCTGTGTCCATTGGCGGGATGACGAGGCACAGGAGGAGCATCTGATCGCCTCGCCGGTGCTCGCGCTCGCGCAGGCCGTTCGGTGCCAGACTGTGCGCGCCGCGGTCGCGACGATCGACAGCGCACTGCATGTCGGAGTCATTCATGAACATGACCTCGGCGACCTCTTCGCACGGCTTCCCCGACGCTTCCGGCGGTTGCGTCGGCTGGTGGACGGCAGAGCGGAATCGGGAGCGGAGACGCTCGCGCGATTGCTGATGCGCGCGTTCGGAAGGCGCGTCGAGGTGCAGAAGGTCATAGACGGTGTGGGGCGGGTGGATCTGGTCGTCGATGGGTGGCTGGTGATCGAATGCGACAGCCGCGAGTTCCACGGCGGCTGGGAGCGGCAGGAGGCCGACCGTCTCAGAGATCTGAAGCTCGCGGCACTCGGCTACGCCACCATCCGTCCGACCGCACGCATGATCTTCGACGAACCGGAGATCCTCATCCGCGCTGTGCAGGGCCTTCTCGTCACCCGATGAGCACAGGGAAGGCGAGACGGGTGAGCCTCAGCCTGGGGGAGTGCGGACGGCCGATTCTGCCTTCTTCATGCGGAGAGAACCGCGCCGACGGGCGGGACGAACCGACCCGGGCGGACGGGCCGCGTCAGACGGCCCAGGACTGCCGGGTGCGGGAGTCGGTGGCGAGCAGGCCGGCGATCCAGCCGTCGACGCGCTCGCCGCGGTGCGCGAGACCCTTCCTGCGCACGCCTTCGAGCCGGAAGCCGAG
>NZ_JAPSJA010000244.1 GCF_031178525.1 Microbacterium sp. | reverse complement strand
GGCTCGCGCAGGACTGCTACGAGGCCTTCAACATCCAGGTCGCGGGTCTCATGCAGCGGATGCGGGCGATCGGCGACCCCAAGCCGATCATCGGTGTGAGCGGCGGGCTCGACTCGACGCATGCTCTCCTGGTGATCGCCCGCGCGATGGACCGGATGGGGAGGCCGCGCAGCGACATCCTGGCGTACACGATGCCGGGCTTCGCCACGAGCGACCACACGAAGTCGAACGCGATCCGCCTGGCCGAGTCGGTCGGCGCCTCCATCGAGACCATCGACATCCGGCCCGCTGCGACAGAGATGCTCAAGCAGCTGGACCACCCGTTCGGGCGGGGCGAGCCCGTGTACGACGTCACGTTCGAGAACGTGCAGGCGGGCATGCGCACCGACTACCTGTTCCGCCTCGCGAGCCACCACGGCGGCATCGTGGTGGGCACGTCCGACCTGTCGGAGCTGTCGCTCGGCTGGGCGACGTACGGCGTGGGCGACCAGATGAGCCACTACGCCGTGAACTCGGGCGTGCCGAAGACGCTCATGCAGCACCTGATCCGGTGGGTCGTGGCCGAGGGCGAGGCGCAGGGCGTCTCCCCCGAGGAGGCCGAGGTGCTGCAGTCCGTGCTCGACACCGAGATCAGTCCCGAACTCGTGCCCGCGGGTCAGGACGGCGAGGTGCAGTCGACCGAGTCGACCATCGGGCCGTACGCGCTGCATGACTTCTCGCTGCACCACATCCTGCGCTTCGGCTACCGCCCCTCGAAGATCGCGTTCCTCGCGATGCACGCCTGGTCCGACCCGGAGAAGGGCGAGTGGCCCGTCGGGTTCCCCGAGGACGCGCACTACGGGTACGACCTCGAGACCATCGTGAAGTGGGAGAAGGTCTTCCTGAAGCGCTTCTTCGGCTTCGCGCAGTTCAAGCGCTCCGCGATCCCGAACGGCCCGAAGGTCGCACCGTCGGGTTCGCTCTCGCCGCGTGGCGACTGGCGCGCGCCTTCGGACGGAAACGCGCGCGCCTGGCTCGCCGAGCTCGACGAGGCGCTTCCGCAGTTCGCGGGGTGATCCCCCGGTTCCGCGGCCGGCGTCGAGGACCCATGCCGGTTGAGCGAGCGAAGCGGGTCGAAACCCCGCGATCTCACCGGATCGTCAACCCCCAGGCGTCACGACTCCGCGCGACCTAACCTGCCACCATGGACGGCTTCGCCGCGGTCGACTTCACGCTCGCGCGGGAGGTGCTGCAACGGGGCATCGCCGCGCTCTATCTCGTCGCGTTCGTCTCGACGCTGAACCAGTTCCGGGTGCTGCTGGGCGAGCAGGGACTCCTGCCCGCACCCGAGCTGCTCGAGTGGGCGTCCTCCTCGCAGCGGGCCAAGAAGATCCTGCGGCCGACGCTGTTCCGCCGGATCCGGTACACCGACCGTCGGCTCGTCGCCCTCAGCGTGGCCGGGATCATCCTGTCGCTGCTGCTCGTCGCCGGGCTGCCGCAGCTCGCGCCGCCATGGGTGCCGATGCTGTGCTTCCTCGCGCTGTGGGGCGGCTACATGTCCGTCGTGTCGATCGGTCAGACGTTCTACGGCTTCGGCTGGGAGATGCTGCTGCTCGAGGCGGGGTTCCTCGCGGCGTTCCTCGGTTCGGCGAACGAACCGCCGCCCGTGCACATCATCGTGCTGTTCTGGTGGCTGGTGTTCCGGCTCGAGTTCGGCGCCGGGATGATCAAGATGCGCGGTGGGCGCGAGTGGCGCGATCTCACGGCCCTGATGTACCACCACGAGACGCAGCCCATGCCGGGGCCTTTCAGCCGGCGGGCGCATCTGCTGCCGCGCTGGGTGCACAAGGCCGAGGCGCTGGGCAACCATGTCTCGCAGCTCGTCGTCCCCTGGCTGCTGTTCGCGCCGCTCCTCGGGCTGTGGATCCCGGATGCGGTCCCGCAGGTGATCGGCGCGGTCGCCGGCGCGATCCTCATCCTCTCGCAGCTGTGGCTCGTCGCGACGGGCAACTTCGCGTGGCTGAACTGGACCACGATCGTGCTCGCGGCCTCGGCGATCGCGGTGCCGGGGGCGCTGCCCGCACCGGGCGACATCCCGCTGTACTGGCTGGTGATCACCCTCGCCGTGACCCTGCTCTACGTCGTGCTCAGCTGGCCGTCCGCGCGCAACCTGTTCTCACGCGATCAGCTGATGAACGCCGCGTTCAACCGATGGAACCTCGCGAACGCGTACGGCGCGTTCGGCACCGTCACGAAGCAGCGGATCGAGTGGATCATCCAGGGCACGTCGAGCGCGGATCCCACGCGCGCCGAGTGGCGCGAGTACGAGTTCAAGGGAAAGCCGGGCGATGTGCGGCGCATCCCGCGGCAGTACGCGCCGTATCACCTGCGACTCGACTGGCTGATGTGGTTCCTGCCGCTCGGCCGGCATCTCGACGACTGGTTCCGCGCGCTGATCGTGAAGCTGCTGCAGGCCGATCGCGCGACGCTGCGGATGCTGCGGACGGACCCGTTCGACGGCGAGCGGCCAGAGTGGATCCGGGTCGTGTCGTTCCGTTATCGCTTCGCGACGCCGGCCGAGCGACGCGAGCACGGCGTCGTGTGGATGCGAGACCGCCGGCGGGTGATCCTGGATGCCGTCACGCTGCCGGATCGCTACGACGGTTGAGAGGCGGTCAGTCGCCCGACCGGGCGTTGTAGACCGTGACGAGGTCTCCGTCGACCGCGCGGCGGTACGCGCGGAACACGTCGACGGCCTCGTCGCGGCGGATGCCCTCGGTGACCCGGATGCCGCGCGCCTCGAAGGCGGCCGCCCAGTCCTCGATCATGGGCCCCTCGTCGAACGTGGTGAGGTCTTCGCACTCCGGCCCGGACCCGGCGATGACGAGCGAGCGGATGCCCGACCACATCGCGGCGCCGTAGCACTGGACGCACGGGCGCCAGTTCACGAGCAGCTCGTGAGCGGGCTGCGGTGTGCCGTCGGGGCGGCTGCCGCCGAGATCCCACACGCCGAGGCGAGCCTGCGCGGTGCCGATCGCTGTGACCTCGGCGTGGCCGAGGGAGACGTTGCTCGCGAGCACGACGTTGACCCCGACCGACACGATGCGGCCGGTGTCGGACTCCGCGATGAGGGCGGCGAACGGCCCGCCGTTGCCCTCGCGCCAGTTGCGGTCGGCGAGTCGATTGACGAGCGCCATCCGCTCGTGCAGATCCGGGATGACGTCGGGCACGTCGGCGAGCTCGTCGCGGATCCAGTCGGGAAGCGTGAGCGTGAAGCTCGCCGAGAGCGGCGGGAAGTCCATGGCCGTCAGTCGCCTGTCCGGTTGCGGAGCAGCGCCCGCAGGACGAAGAACACGATCACGGCGACCACCGCGACCGCCACGAGCTTCGCGATGAACCACATGAGCGAGAACACCGCGTCGATCAGGAACCAGGCGATGACCACTGCGACGATGACGCCGAGGATGGTCCAGATCGAGGTCGACTTCATGTTCCTCAGCCTATC
>NZ_JAPSJA010000243.1 GCF_031178525.1 Microbacterium sp. | reverse complement strand
TGAATCAGGAGATGGATCGCCGCATCCGCGAGCTGAGCGGCCACGCGACCGCGGTGCAGCTCCTCGAGCGGCTCCTGGCGCAGTCGGCGCGCCACCAGTTCCGCCTGGCGTACCACCCCGGCCGCATCAACACCTCGGCCCCCGAGCACATCGCGATCATCGACGCCGTGCTCGCGCGCGATCCGGACGCCGCGGCGGCCGCCACGCGCGTGCACCTGCAGGGCATCGTCGCGCTCTTCTCGGACATGCGCTGATCAGGATCCGCACCGGAACGACGAAGGGGCCCGGACCGCAGCCCGAGCCCCTCGCGTGGTCAGCTCACTCGAACGTCTCGGCGTTCGCGTACCCCTGGCCGTTGTAGCGCTGCACGACGACCGCCGACACGGCCGGCTGGCCGTCCTGCGTCGTGTCGATCGAGGTGCCCTCGAGCATCAGCGGCGCCGTGAAGTCCGTGATGCCGCCGAGAGCCTCCATGAAGCTCTCGCGTGTGGGCTCCTCCATGGCCCCGAACGCCTCCTCGAGCGTCGCGCCGACCATGTAGCTCCACATGCAGTGCGGGAAGTCGGGCGTCGTCGTGTAGTCGCCCGCGTGCTCCTCGAGCGCGGCGAGGAACGTCGTGACGTCCTCGTCCTCCGCGAACGCGGGGCTCTGGGGAGCCTTCGAGAAGGAGACAGAGTAGAAGCCGTCGTCGGCGTTCGCGCCGGCCGGACCGAGGATCGCGCTCGGGCTCGACGTGTTGGACGGCAGGAACCAGCTCGGCGCCCACGACAGCTCGCGCGCCTTCTCGATCGTCGCGATCGTCAGCGGCGTGATGGACATCGCGTTGAAGAACACGTCCGCGTCGCTGGCCGCCAGCTCCGTGAGCTGCGCGTCGACCGACGTGTCGGTGGCCTCGTAGGTGAGCTCCTCCACGATCTCGATGTTGTCCGCGCCCTCGATCGCCGACTTGAAGCCCTCGACGTAGCCGTCGCCGTAGTCGTCGTTCTGAGACAGGATCGCCACCTTGTGGTCCTCGCTCGACGACGCCAGCAGCTCGCCGAACGCGGCGCCCTCGTTCTGGTAGATCGGCACGAAGCCGAGCTGCCACGGGCTCTCGGCACGGTCGCTGAAGATGGGGTCGCCGGTCATGACGAGCACCTGCGGCACCTCCTCCTCGATCGCCGCCTCGCGGTACGCGCGGTTGGTGGGGGTGCCCAGGCCCGACGTGAAGGCGAAGACGTCGGCCTGATTCTGCTGGAAGTTCGACAGGGCCTTCTGTGGGTCGTACGTGTCGTCGTACGCCTCGACGGTGACCTCGCGGGTCTTGCCGTCGCCGAACTCGATCGGCCCGGCCTCGCCGAAGTACGCCACGAGACCCGCCACCGTGCAGTTGCCGGGGCCCGCTGTGCCGCCCGACAGCGGGGTCGTGACGCCGAGGGTGATGCTGTCGTCCGTGATGCCGGGGCTCGCCGCGGCCTCGCCGCCGCCCGGCTCCGAGCCGGCGTCGGCGCCGCGGGAGCAGCCCGCGAGCGTGAGCGCGACGATCGATCCGACGGCGACGATGCCGGCGGCCTTGGTGCGCATGTTCATGCTGACCTTCTCTCTGGTGATCACTGCTGGGTGGGGGACTGCGTGTCGCGCTTGCGCGTGAGGCGACGGATGACGCGGGGCAGGCTCGCGATGCCGCCCGGCAGGACGAACAGCACGACGAGCAGGATGACGCCCTGGATCAGTGAGGTGAGCGTCGCGTCGATCTCGTTGGTCACGTTCGGCACGAGCACGTAGTACGCGCCGCCGATCAGGGACCCGATGATCGATCCGGCGCCGCCGATCACCATCGACGCGAGCAGGCTGATCGAGTGGTGGAAAGCGAGCGTCTCGGGCGAGGTGTACTGCACGACGACCATGTACAGGAAGCCGCTCACACCGCCGATCATCGCGGCGATCGTGAACGCCATGACCTTGTACCGGTAGGGGGAGATGCCCATCGACGACGCGACGGCCTCGTTCTCCTTCACGATGGCGAGCGCACGGCCGAACTTGCCGCGCACGAGGTTCATCACGAGCACGAACACGACGGCCGCGATCGCGAGCACGATGTAGTACTGCCAGATGTCGTCGAGATCGCTGCCGAACCAGTCGGGCGCTGAGGTGAACCGTGCGGACGTCCCCTGCGATCCGCCCGTCCAATCGGCGAGGCGCTTCGCCAGCGGGACGCCGATGATCGGCAGCGCGATCGTGACCATCGCGATCGCGAGCCCGCCCAGCCGTGCGGCTGCGAGGGCCACGACATAGCCTGCGATGCCCGGAACGAGCACTGCGAGCACGAACACCAGCGCGACGTTCCACCCCTCGTTCACGCCGTACGCCGTGACGTAGGCGCCGAGGCCGAGGAAGAAGATCTGGCCGAGCGAGACCTGCCCCGCGTACCCCATGATCACGTTCAGGCCGAGCACCGCGACCGCGAAGACGCCGATGCGTGCCAGCGCCTGGTTCGTCGCGGGATCGAGGTTCCAAGGCGCGAGGACGAGCACGAGGGCGACGAGGACGGCGACGGCGATGCGCGCCCAGCGGTTCTTCCAGAGCGCAGTGCCGTTCACAGACGTGACCTTCCCCATCAGACGCGCACCACGGTCTTGCGGCCGAACAGCCCCTGCGGTCGCACGAGCAGCACGACGAACAGCAGGATGAACGGCACGGCGATCTTCAGATCGTGCCCGATGAACGGCACGTACACCGCGGCGAGGTTCTCCAGCACGCCGATCAGCCATGCGGCGACGACCACGCCGATCGGGCTCGTCGCACCGCCCAGGATCACCGCGGCAAGCGCGTACACGAGCGCGCCGTCGAGCATGCCGGGCGTGAGCGACAGGCGCGGGGCGACGAGGGCCCCCGCGACCGCGCCGAGCGCGGCGGCAAGGCCCCAGCCGACCATCAGCAGCCGCCCGACCGGCAGGCCGGAGAAGGACGAGGAGCGCGGGTTGTCCGCGACGGCCCGCAGCGCGAGCCCGACCTTCGTCTTCTGGAACAGCACCTGCAGCAGCACCATGATCGCGGCGATCACGAGGAACGTGCCGAGGGAGCGCCAGCTGATGGCGGCACCGAGCAGCGGGAACGAGTCGCCGGGGAACAGCGAGGGGAACTGCAGGTTGTTGTAGGACCAGATCCACCCGCAGATGCCGGTGATGAGCGTGAGCAGGCCGACGGTCACGACCACGGCCGTGTCGGGGTCGCCGCCCTCGAAGCGTCGCATCAGCAGACGCTCGATCGCGGCGCCGAGGCCGAACGAGATCAGCACGGCGATGAGGATCGCGAGGATCAGCGGCACGCCCATTCCGAGGAAGGCATACGCGAGGTAGGCGCTCAGGACGGCCATGCCGCCCTGAGCGAAGTTGATCATGCCGGTCGACTGGTTGACGATCACGATCGCGAGCGCGAGCGCCGCGTAGATCGAGCCCATGGCGAGGCCGTCGACGACAAGCTGGATGAAGGTGCCCACGTCAGCCTCCCAGG
>NZ_JAPSJA010000242.1 GCF_031178525.1 Microbacterium sp. | reverse complement strand
TCGAGCAGGCGTGCCGCAAGGCGAACATCCACCACATCATCGCCGGCTTCGAGGACGGCTACGACACGGTCGTCGGCGAGCGCGGCTACCGGCTGTCGGGCGGCGAGAAGCAGCGCATCGCGATCGCCCGCGTGCTGCTCAAGGACCCGCCCGTGCTGCTGCTGGACGAGGCGACGAGCGCGCTCGACACCGTGTCGGAGCGGATCGTGCAGGAGGCTCTCGAGACCGCCGCGGCCGGCCGCACCACGCTGTCGATCGCGCACCGCCTCTCGACCGTGATCGACGCCGACGTGATCCACGTGGTGGAGGCCGGCCGGATCGTCGAATCGGGCACGCACGCCGAGCTGATCGCACTCGGCGGCCTGTACGCCGAGCTCGCGGAAGAGCAGCTGGCCGCGAGCCGCGTGCTCGAGGCGGAGGTCGTGAACGAGGAGGCGGACCATCCGGAGCGCCGCGCCGACCGGCCACCGGTCGAGGATCGCACGCTGCCGCCCGCGCCCGTCGTGGTGGGGCCACCGGTGCCGCCGGTTCCCGAGGCCTGACGCGGTCGCGCCGCCGCGGTCGGGTGCGCCGTTTGCCCCGAACTGACGTCCCGGAGGCGGTTTCGGCGTCAGTTCGAGGCAAACGCATCCGCGGAGGCTCGTCCCCAGGCGTCGAAGTGTGGCGGATGGTTCCCCGAGCGGGGGAGAGCGGAGCATCGCGGCGAGAGAGGCGCGGATGCTGGGCCCATGACCCCGCACGCACCTCTTCCCGAGCATCTCCGTGGTCAGGCCTTCCGCGTGGCGGATTCGGGGCTGTCCGCCCGCCGGCGTCGCGGCGCGGACCTGCGCCGGCCGGCGTACGGCACCAGGCTTCCGGCGGGGGTGACCGACCTGGCATCGGAGCTCCGAGCGAGGGCGCTCATGCTGCCGCCCGAAGCGGTGTACAGCCACGTCACCGCCGCGCTCCTCATGAAGGCGCCGCTCCCGCGCCGGCTGACGGAGGCGGCGAAGATCCACATCACCACGCCCGTCGGAACGCGCGCTCGCCGCGGAAGCGGCGTGGTGGGGCATCAGCGGCAGCTGGCACCGGAGGCCACGATGGTGTCGTCGGACGTGCCGTGCACGTCGCGCGGACGGATGTTCTGCGACCTCGCGGATCAGCTGAGCACCGCGGAGCTCGTCGGAGTGGGGGATCACCTGCTGCGCCGGTGGGGTGCCGCCAGGATGCGGCGCGAGATCGCGGCGGCGATCGAGCGGTATCCGCGACGGCTACGCCGTCCGATGCTGCGCGCGGCGCTCGCCCGCCTGGACCATCGGGCGGAATCGCCGAAGGAGTCGGAGCTGCGCGTGCTGCTGCAGGACCACGGGTTCGACGCGTTCGAGGTGAACGGCGTCATCCGCGACGACGACGGCGGGTTCGTCGCGCGCGGCGACCTCGTGCTGAGGGCGCTGAAGATCGACGTCGAGTACGAGGGCGATCACCATCGCAGCCCCGCGCAGTGGCGGAAGGATCTGCGTCGCCGCCGCCGGCTGGAGGCGCTCGGCTGGGTCTACCTCACCGTCACGCAGGCCGACCTGGACGATCCCGCAGCGCTGCTGGCCGACCTACGCTCCGCGATCCTGAGCCAGCGCACCCGGCTTGCCCGAATCTGACGTCGATGCGGCCGAGAAGCCGTCACTTCGGGGCAGGTCGGTCATCAGGATCTCGTCGAGCTCGGCGGCGAAGTCCTCGACCGCCGCGCGCGATGCCGTGTCGAGGTCGAGGGCCTCCAGACGCGGGACGTCCATCCGCAGGATCTGTCCGATCCGAGCCTGCACGGCGACATCCGGGCCCTCCCGACGCAGGATGTCCAGACCCTCGCGCAGCGCATCGAGCACGGCGGTGAGGACGGCAGGATCGGCCTCGTGCTGCGTGATCGAGGTGCCCTCGGCGCGGACGCGCCAGTGCACGACGGGCTCGGCGATCGTGTCGATCGCGCGGGCGCGGACGTACATCGTCTGCGTGACGGCCTGATCCTCGTACAGTCCCTGCGGGAAGCGCAGGTGATGCGCGCGCCAGAACTCGGCGCGGCTCACCTTCGACCACGCGACGATGTTGGACGTGACGTCCGGATGATCCGCGAGCGTCACCCCGGCGCGTGCCGGGACGGTCGAGTCGTGCACCCACGGCTGCACGGGGGACGGCTCGTACCCGCCGGGGCCGGGCCGCAGGCGCGTGTACTGCCCGACCGCGATGTCGCTGCCGGTGCTCTCGAGGGAGCCGACGAGCAGCTCGAGTGCCCGGGGCAGCATGACGTCGTCGCCGTCGAGGAAGCCGACGTAGCGCGTCTCGACGCGTTCGAGCCCCGTGTTGCGCGCGGCACCGAGGCCGCGTTGCGCGGGATGCGTCACGTGCGCGAAACGCGGATCCCGCCGCGCGAAGTCCGCGAACACGTCGCCCGTGCCGTCCGTGGATCCGTCGTCGACGAGGATGGCGCGCCACGCGCCGAGCGTCTGCGCACGCAGCGAGGAGAGGGCCTCGGCGGCGTAGCGGGCGATGTTCCACCCGGGCACGATCACGGTCACGAGCGGCTCGGGGGTGGGCACCTCGCGATCCTATGGCCGCTGCGGCCGGGCGCGGCGCGGGGCTGGGCGTTCCGCCGTCACACGCGCACCGCCGCGACCGATGCCGCGATCGCAGCCGCGACGGGCTCCAGCGGCGCGTGGTGGTCGTGCGCGAGCGTGATGCGGACCGCGGTCTGGGCGATCTCGGCAGACAGTCCGAGCGCCAGCAGGACGTGCGACGGATCGGAGCTTCCCGCGGCACAGGCCGACCCGCTCGAGGACACGATGCCGCGGCGCTCGAGTTCGAGCAGCACGGTCTCACCGTTCGTGCCCGCGAAGGTGAAGCTCGCCGTGCCGGGAAGCCGCCGATCCGGATGCCCGGTCAGACGAGCCGACGGCACGAGTGCCCGCACCCGGGCGACGAGCTCGTCCCGCAGCGCCGCGACGCGCGCGGCGTTGGTCGCGCGTTCGGCCTCGGCCAGTTCGAGCGCGGTGGCGAGAGCGACCGCCCCCGCGACCGACTCGGTGCCGCTGCGGCGGCCGCGCTCCTGTCCGCCGCCGTGCAGCAGCGGCTCGATCGGCACGCGGCCGCGCACGGCGAGTGCGCCCGTGCCCTTGGGGGCACCGAGCTTGTGGCCCGCGATCGTCAGGGCGTCGACGCCCGGGTCCGACAGCGGGAGCCAGCCCGCGGCCTGCACGGCATCGGTGTGGAACGGCGTCCGGCCGGCGGCCGCGCGCAGCGCCGGGACATCCTGCACCGTGCCGACCTCGTTGTTGGCGTACGCGATCGACACCAGCGCCGTGTCGTCCCGCACGGCCGACGCGACGTCCGACGCATCCACGAGCCCGAATGCGTCCACCGGCACGCGCGTGACCTCGAAGCCGTGCACGCGCTGGAGGAAGTCGGCCGAGCGCAGGATCGAGTCGTGCTCGATCGGGGATGTCACGAGGTGCCGCGCGCCGCGGTCGAGAAGCGC
>NZ_JAPSJA010000049.1 GCF_031178525.1 Microbacterium sp. | reverse complement strand
TCGACGAGGCGTGCGCGGCGTTCGCGCAGCAGCGCTCGTAGACCCCGCCGGAACGCCGGTCTCCGTTCACGAAATCGTAACGAACGACACGCCTGTCATTCGTGGCGCATCCGTGCCGGTGGGGCTTACCGTGAGCGCATCGGGCAAGGCGCCCGATCGAGTCGGCCATCCAGGATCGCGACTCGTGGCCCCCAGGTCGACTCGATGAAGCCGGGCAAGGTTCCCGGGTCGGGAGTGGGGCGTGACCATCAGCACAACTCAGCAGGCCAGCCGTCGCAGCACCAGCACCACGGATCACAAGACCGGTGCGCGCCAGGCCTCACCCAGCGACAGCGTGGAGATTCTGCGCACCTACGTGCTCGACACGTCGGTGCTGCTGAGCGATCCTCGCGCGTTCTTCCGCTTCGCCGAGCACTCGGTCGTGATCCCGGTCGTGGTGATCACCGAGCTCGAGGGCAAGCGGCACGACCCCGAACTGGGCTACTTCGCCCGCCAGGCGCTGCGCCACCTCGACGAGCTGCGGGTCGAGCACGGCCGTCTCGACTTCCCCGTGCCGGTCGGCGAGGGCGGCACGCTGCGCGTCGAGCTCAACAACACCGATCCGAGCGTGCTGCCGAGCGGTGTCCGCCTCGGCGACAACGACACCCGGATCCTCGCCGTCGCGATGCACCTCGCGCAGGACGGCAACGAGGTCACCGTGATCTCGAAGGACCTGCCGATGCGCGTCAAGGCCGCCTCCCTCGGACTCTCCGCCGAGGAGTACCTGGCCGAGCAGGCCGTGGACTCCGGATGGACCGGCATCGCGCCCCTGCACCTCTCGGGCGACGACATGGCCGACCTGTACGAGAGCGAGGTCGCGTCGCATGACGACGTGCGCGGGCTGCCGATCAACACCGGTCTCGTGATCCAGTCGGAGCGCGGATCGGCACTCGGGCGCGTGACGGGCGACGCGGAGCTGAAGCTCGTGCGCGGCGACCGCGACGTGTTCGGCCTGCACGGCCGCTCGGCCGAGCAGCGCATCGCGATCGACCTCCTGCTCGACCCCGAGGTCGGGATCGTGTCGCTCGGCGGGCGTGCGGGCACCGGCAAGTCGGCGCTCGCGCTGTGCGCGGGCCTCGAGGCGGTGCTGGAGCGGCAGCAGCAGAAGAAGATCATCGTCTTCCGTCCCCTGTTCGCGGTCGGCGGTCAGGAGCTCGGCTACCTGCCGGGCGATCAGGCGGAGAAGATGAACCCCTGGGGTCAGGCGGTCTACGACACGCTCGGGTCGGTGGTCTCGACGAACGTGCTCGACGAGGTCGTGCAGCGAGGGATCCTCGAGGTCCTGCCGCTCACGCACATCCGCGGGCGCTCCCTGCACGACGCGTTCGTGATCGTCGACGAGGCGCAGTCGCTCGAGCGCAACGTCCTGCTGACGGTGCTCAGCCGGATGGGGCAGAACTCGCGCGTCGTGCTCACGCACGACGTGGCGCAGCGGGACAACCTGCGTGTCGGTCGTCACGACGGCATCGCGAGCGTCATCGAGACCCTGAAGGGACACGGACTGTTCGGTCACGTGACGCTCACGCGTTCGGAGCGCTCGGCGATCGCGGCCCTCGTCACCGACCTCCTGGAGGTCGGGGAGCTCGCCTGACAGGTGACGCGAGACGGCCCGGTCCGAGCGGACCGGGCCGTCTCGCGTGTGCGGGCGACGAGAGCGCCCGCGTTCAGTAAAATCCCAGAATGCGGCCACCGTCGGCCGCGTTTTCTGCGTGTGCGCGACGAAGGAGCCCCAGCATGTCTGACACCAGATCCCGGACCAGAGAGCGGGCGCTGCCGCCCGTCGCGGTCGAGGACGAGTCGAGATGGACGCCGCTGAAGGTCGTGATCTGGGCCGTCATCGCTCTGCTCGGCGGTCTCGGCTGGACGATGCTGGCGATCGTGCGCGGCGAGACCGTCAATGCGATCTGGTTCGTCTTCGCGGCCGTCGCGACCTATCTGATCTTCTACCGCTTCTACTCCAAGTACATCGAGCGGCTGATCACGCGGCCGGATGACCGCCGTGCGACGCCGGCCGAATACAAGGCGGACGGCAAGGACTACGTGCCGACCGACCGCCGTGTCCTGTTCGGCCACCATTTCGCCGCCATCGCCGGCGCCGGCCCGCTGACCGGTCCCGTGCTCGCGGCGCAGATGGGCTACCTGCCCGGCACCATCTGGATCATCGTCGGCGTCGTGCTCGCCGGCGCCGTGCAGGATTACCTCGTCATGTTCTTCTCGATGCGTCGCGGGGGCCGCTCGCTCGGGCAGATGGCGAAGGACGAGCTCGGCCGCTTCGGCGGCGCGGCCGCGATCCTCGCGACGCTGCTCATCATGATCATCATCACGGCGATCCTGGCGCTCGTCGTGGTCAACGCGCTCGGGGAGAGCCCGTGGGGCGTCTTCTCGGTCGCCATGACGATCCCGATCGCGTTGTTCATGGGCGCCTACCTGCGCTGGATCCGCCCGGGCAAGATCGCCGAGGTCTCCCTGATCGGCTTCGTGCTGCTGATGGCCGCGATCGTGGCGGGCCAGTACGTCGGCGCGAGCGAGTGGGGCCAGGCGATCTTCGGTCTCGACCGCACGACCATCGCATGGTGCATCATCATCTACGGCTTCGTCGCCGCCGTCCTGCCGGTCTGGATGCTGCTCGCGCCGCGCGACTATCTGTCGACGTTCATGAAGATCGGCGTCATCGTGCTGCTCGCGGTGGCCATCCTCTTCGTGCAGCCGACCGTGCAGATGCCGGCGTTCAGCATCTTCGCGGCCGGTGAGACCGGTCCCGTGTGGGCAGGGAGTCTGTTCCCCTTCCTGTTCGTGACGATCGCATGCGGCGCCCTCTCGGGCTTCCACGCGCTGATCTCGTCCGGCACGACGCCGAAGATGGTCGAGAAGGAGAAGCAGACCCGCTTCATCGGCTACGGCGGCATGCTCATGGAGTCGTTCGTCGCCATCATGGCGCTCGTCGCCGCGATCACGATCGATCAGGGCATCTACTTCGCGATGAATTCGTCGCCGGCCGTCACGGGCGGCACGGTCGAGGGCGCGGTCGCCTTTATCAACAACCTCGGCCTCACCGGCGTGAACGTCACGGCCGAGCAGCTCTCGGGCGCAGCGGCCGGCGTGGGCGAGGAATCGATCATCTCCCGCACGGGCGGCGCACCGACGCTGGCATTCGGTCTCGCCAACATCCTCCACCAGTGGCTGGGAGGCACGGCGTGGCTGGGCTTCTGGTATCACTTCGCGATCATGTTCGAAGCGCTGTTCATCCTGACGGCGGTGGACGCCGGCACTCGCGTCGCGCGCTTCATGCTGCAGGACTCGATCGGCAACATCGTCCCGAGGTTCAAGGACACGTCCTGGCGTGTGGGCGCGTGGATCTGCACGGCGATCATGGTCGCCGGCTGGGGCGCCGTGCTGCTCATGGGCGTGACCGACCCGCTGGGCGGCATCAACACGCTGTTCCCGCTGTTCGGCATCTCGAACCAGCTGCTGGCGGCGATCGCCCTCGCGGTCGTGATGGTGATCATCGCCCGGCGCCGCACGTTCAAGGGCCTGTGGGTCGTCGCCGTCCCGCTCGCCTTCGTGACCGTCGTGACCTTCACCGGCTCGATCCAGAAGATCTTCTCGCCGACCCCGGCGGTGGGCTATTGGGCGAACCACGTGAAGTTCCGCGACGGCATCGCCGACGGCACCTACGCCGACTTCGCGCCGGGCGCCGACGACGCGGCAAAGCTCGCGGCGGCCGAGGCCACCGTGCGCAACACGGCGGTGCAGGGCACGCTCTCGATCGTGTTCCTCGTGCTCGCCGCGATCGTCATCACGGTCGCGATCATCCAGGTGATCAAGGCGTTCCGCGCCACGGACGTGATCGACAACGAGGACGCGGCAGTGCCGTCGCGGCGCTTCGCCCCCGCGGGACTGTTCGCCACGGCCGAGGAGCGTGCGCTCGAGAAGGAGTGGGACGCGCTTCCCGAGGAGATGCAGCCGACCCGTGGTCACTGACATGCGCCCGCAGTCCCGGCCGATCACTCTCGTGGGAGTGGCCGGCCGGGCCTGGCGCGGGCTGGTGTGGTTCGTCAGGGGTGTGACGGGCGAGTCGAGGTACGACTCCTACCTCGCCCACGAGCGCGCCGTGCATCCGGATCGCGAGCCGATGACGCCCGCCGAGTACTGGCGCTGCGTCTACAGCGAGCAGGACGCGAATCCCGGGTCGCGCTGCTGCTGAGCGGCGCGGCGATGCAACGGGCCCGGAGGATCCACCTCCGGGCCCGTTCTCGCTCTGAGCGCGGATCGGTCAGCGCTTGCCGCGCTTCAGCGCGATGTCGACCCAGACCAGACGGTGGTCGCTCGAGGGGAACGGGTAGACCCCGGTCAGGGACGACAGCGGATCGTCCTGCACGGGCCAGAAGACCCCGGAGCCGGTCACACGGAGGTCGCGCGAGGGCAGGACGTAGTCGGCGCGAAGGTTTCCCGGCGCGGTGTCGGCGAAGTCGGCCGTGTCATAGCGCGGGTCGGCTCGGTGCGTCGCGTTGGCCCCGGCCTGCAGTGCCGCAGCCTCGACCGCGCCGCGGGAGGATGGGCGCGGGTCCTGGATGCGGCGGTTGTCGAGCAGCTGGTCGATGGCCGCGTCGACGGAGTCGCCGTCCAGCGGGTCGGCGTTCTGGTCGCCGACGATCACGAACGACGCGGCGGGCGACAGGCCGCCGCGGCGGCCCTCGTCGTCGTAGATGTAGCGTCCCGCGCGTGGTGTGACGTAGTCGGCCCAGAAGCGGATCTCGTCGTGGTTGCGGGCGCCGTTGCGATCCTCCGCACCGTCGAAGGTCGGGGGAGTGGGGTGCGACGCGAGGATGTGCACGGTCTCCCGGCCGACGCGCACGGGCACGTCCCAGTGCGACTTGCTCGACAGCGGCAGTACCGCGAGCTCCTCGGGCGTGTACCAGTCGGCGCGTGCGGGCGTGGCCGGGTCATCGGGCAGCAGCGCTCCGGGCATGTCCTTCCAGAGGAAGTGCTGGAACGTGCGGGCCTGCTCGGCGACGATGGGGTACTTCGAGAGCACCAGCATCCCGTATTGGCCAGGGAACGCGCCGAAGCCCAGCGCGTCGTCACCGCCGGAGACCGCGCCGTCGTTGTTGAGGTCGAAGCCGCTCGGCACGCCGGTGTTCGACGGCGCCACGAACGCGTAGGGGTAGTCGGCGGCACGCGCCCCGTTCTGGCCGACCTCGAGGTAGTTCTCGCGGAAGAGGTCGGCGGCCTCGCCGCCCTCGACGTAGTCGAACTCGTTGAGGAGCACCACGTCGGGCTTGGCCCGCTGGATGATCTCGGCGACCGTGCGTGCCTGCGCGTCCGTGCCGGTCGACAGGTCGCGGACGAGCTGCCCGGGCTCGTTTCGGTTCAGCGAGAGGTTGTAGGTCGCCACCCGCAGCGACCTGTCGCGGTCGCCGCGATGACCGTGGCCCTCGTCCTGGCGGCCTGTCGTGGTGGGCGATGCGCCGAGGGCCGGGGCGGCGCTGCCGAGGGCGAGTGCCACGGCGGCGGCGGCCGCGATGAGACCGCGGGTCTGGGTGCGCGAGGGCATCGATGCTCCTTCGTGAGTCGTTGTCGCACGGGGTGCCCAGGGTAGGAGCGCCGGGTGACGCGAAGGAGAACGACGGATGGGCAGTTGTGCCCGGCGTCCCTTCTCCGCTCGATGACAGGAGGAGCCCGGAGGACGATGTCCTCCGGGCTCCTCGCGGCTGATCCGCTCCCGCGGGTCAGCCCGCGTGCGTCATGGAGAGCAGGTCGAGCTTCTCGTCGAGCTGCGCCTCGGTGATCTCACCGCGCTCGACGTAGCCGAGGTCGATCACGGCCTCGCGCACCGTGATGCCCTTGGCGACCGAGTGCTTGGCGATCTTCGCGGCGGCCTCGTAGCCGATCAGCTTGTTGAGCGGCGTGACGATCGACGGGCTCATGCCGGCGAAGGCCGCGGCGCGCTCGAGGTTCGCCTCGAGGCCCTTGACCGTCTTGTCGGCGAGCACGCGCGAGGCGTTCGCGAGCAGGCGGATCGACTCGAGCAGCGCGGTGCCCATCACGGGGATCGCGACGTTGAGCTCGAAGGCTCCCGACGCGCCGGCCCACGCCACCGTGGCGTCGTTGCCGATCACGCGCGCCGCGACCATGAGCACGGCCTCCGGCACGACCGGGTTGACCTTGCCCGGCATGATCGACGAGCCCGGCTGCAGATCCGGGATGTGCAGCTCGCCGAGGCCGGTGTTGGGGCCCGAACCCATCCAGCGCAGGTCGTTGTTGATCTTCGTGAGCGACACCGCGATCGTGCGCAGCGCGCCCGACGCCTCGACGAGGCCGTCGCGGTTCGCCTGCGCCTCGAAGTGATCCTTCGCCTCGGTGATCGGCAGGCCGGTCTCGGAGGCGAGCAGCTCGATGACCTTCTGCGGGAAGCCCAGCGGCGTGTTGATGCCCGTTCCGACGGCCGTGCCGCCGAGCGGCACCTCCGCGACGCGGGGGAGCGCCGCCTCGACGCGCTCGATGCCGAGGCGCATCTGCCGGGCGTAGCCGCCGAACTCCTGACCCAGCGTGACCGGGGTGGCGTCCATCAGGTGAGTGCGCCCCGACTTGACGGCGTCCTTCCACAGCTCCGCCTTCTCCTCGAAGGCCTCCGCGAGGTGGTCGAGCGCCGGCACGAGGTCCTCGATCAGCGCCTGCGTCACCGCGACGTGCACCGACGTGGGGAACACGTCGTTCGACGACTGCGACGCGTTGACGTGGTCGTTCGGGTGCACGTCGGCGCCGAGCTTCTGCGTCGCGAGCGTGGCGAGCACCTCGTTCATGTTCATGTTCGACGACGTGCCCGAGCCCGTCTGGTACGTGTCGACGGGGAAGTGCGCGTCGTGCGCGCCCGTCACGACCTCGTCCGCGGCGGCAGCGATCGCATCGGCGATCGTGCCGTCGAGCGTGCCGAGATCCTTGTTGGCGAGCGCGGCGGCCTTCTTGATCCGCGCGAGCGCGGCGATCTGGGTCGACTCCAGCCCCTTGCCCGAGATCGGGAAGTTCTCCACGGCGCGCTGGGTCTGCGCGCGGTAGAGCGCCGATGCGGGCACGCGCACCTCGCCCATCGTGTCGTGCTCGATGCGGTACTCGATCTCGGTCACTTCTTCGTCCTCCGGATGCGGTTCAGGGTGGATCGGTTCGGTCGGTTGCGGGTCAGGCGGCGTCGTGCCCGGTGCCCAGGATCACGTCGGGCACGACCGTGCCCTCGGCGAGGCGGTAGTTCGCGCCGACCACCGCGAGGCGTCCCTCGGCCACGGCGGTCGTGATGATCTCGGATCGCTGCAGCAGGGCCGACACGGTGTCGCGCAGGTGCTCGTGGCCGACGGCGTCGGCATCGACGGTCTCGGGCGTGACGCCCTCCGCCGCGCCGGCGCGGAGCACGCGGCGCACGGCGGGCACGATGGGCGCGATCAGACGCCAGATCGTGGGAGGCAGCGGGGGTGCGTCGGCGTGCGTGCTCTCGATCGCGGCGCGCACGGCCCCGCACGCGTCGTGACCGAGCACCACGATGAGCGGCACCTTGAGCACCTCGACGGCGTACTCGAGGCTGCCCACGATCGAGTCGCCCACGACCTGACCGGCGTTGCGCACGACGAACAGGTCGCCGAGTCCGAGGTCGAAGATGATCTCGGCGGACAGGCGGGAGTCGGAGCAGCCGAACAGCGCGGCGCGCGGGGTCTGCGCGGCGGCGATGTCGTGACGGCGCTCGACGTCCTGATGCGGATGCTCGGGTTCGCCGGCCACGAAGCGGGCGTTCCCCTCGAGCATGGTCTGCCAGGCCTCGTCGGGCGTCATCTGCGTCATTCGCTCTCCTCCACCAGTGCGCGCACGTCGGGCGCGACGATCTCCGCCGCTTCGGCGGTCTTCTCCGGGGTCGACGACCCGTACAGCAGGATGTGGTCCGGCCCCGCCTGGGTGCCGAGCGCGTACGACACGTTGGCGTTGTCGGACGGGTCCACCTCGTACACCTGCCACGTGACGTCGCCGATCACGAGCTCGTCCGTCGGCGCCGTGCCGCCGAGCACCTGCGCCGCCCACGTCTCGTCGACGCCGAAGCCCTGCGCGAAACGCAGGAAGCTCTGATCGGCGGGCAGATAGACGATGTGCCACTCGGCGCCTTCGAACTGCGCCTGGTTCACCGCCCAGTCGGCGTCCTCGGGCACGGAGGGCACGATGACCGTCGGGTACTGGTCCGTCGCCTCGGCGGCGATCCTCGCGGGATCGATCGCCGCGCGAGGCGCCGGCTCGCCGCGCGGCACGGCGAAGAAGACCACCACGACGATCGCGAGCGTCGCCAGCATGGCGATGACCAGGTTGCGAAAGCTCTGACTCTCCCGATATGCCTTCGAGTTCGCGGCCTTGCGGACCGCCGTCTCCTCTGCGGTCTCCGGGCGGCCGAGCTCCGCGACGACGCGCGGCTCCTTGGCCATCAGGCGTCGTCTCCGGTGTCGCCGGACGCCTGGGCCGCCTCGAGCCGGCGCTTGGCGCCGCGCAGCCACTCGTCGCAGCGGGCAGCAAGCGCCTCGCCGCGCTCCCACAGCGCGAGCGAGTGCTCGAGAGTGGGGGCGCCCTGCTCGAGTTCGCCGACGACGCGGACGAGCTCGTCGCGCGCCTGCTCGAACGAGAGGGTGGCGACGTCCGGGAGCGAGGAATCGGCGATGTCGGAGGTCACGATCCCATCCTACTTTCCGGCGTTTCCCACTGCCGCCGGTCCGCCGGCATCCGACGTCCTGCTCGCGCTCGTCGGACCCGCGACCTCACGCGTGGACGTCGCCTCGATGGAGCCGCGCTCCAGTGTGACGACGATGCGGGTGCCGGCGGGCGCCTGATCCGCGTCGCGCAGGATGACGCCCCCGTCCGCATGCGCGATCGCGTAGCCGCGCGCCAGCGTCGCGGCGGGGGACAGCGCACGCAGGGAGGCCCGGAGTTCCGCCGTCCGCAGCAGCCCCTGCTCGACGCGGCGCTCGGCGAGGTCGCGGCCGCGGCTGACGAGCTGCCACACGTCCTGGGTGCGCGTGCGGATGAGGTGCTCGGGTGAGCGCAGGGCGGGGCGCGAGCGCAGCTGCTCGAGCTGCGCGATGTCGTGCGAGATGCGCTGCGTCAGACGCATCGTCATACGCGAGCGCAGCTGGGCGACGATGGCCCGCTGCTCGCCGACATCCGGCACGACGCGCTTGGCCGCGTCCGTCGGGGTCGACGCGCGCAGGTCCGCCACGTCGTCGAGCAGCGGATGGTCGTTCTCGTGTCCGATCGCGCTCACGATCGGGGTCCGCGAGGCCGCGACGGCGCGCAGCAGGCGCTCGTCACTGAAGCCCAGCAGGGTCTGAGGGTCGCCGCCGCCGCGCGCGATCACGATCACGTCGACGTCCGGGTCGGCGTCGAGCCGCTTGAGCGCCGCGAGCGTCTCGGGCACGCACCGGTCGCCCTGCACCGCTGCGTACTGGGTGCGGAAGCGCACCTGCGGCCAGCGCAGTTCCGCGTTGCGGTGCACGTCCTTCTCGGCGTCGCTGCGCTCGCCGGTGATGAGTCCGATGCAGTGCGGCAGGAAAGGCAGCGGCTTCTTCCGCGACGGGTCGAACAGCCCTTCGGCGCGCAGCTGCGCCCGCAGCTTCTCGAGCCGCTCGAGCTGCTCGCCGAGCCCGACATGCCGCATCGCGGAGACCTGGAACGAGAAGTCGCCGCCGCGCGGATAGAAGTCGGCCTTCACGCACGCGACCACGTGATCGCCGACCTTCAGGTCGGCCGGCATCCGGTTCCGTGCGCTCGACCAGATGCGGATCGAGATCTGGGCGTCGCCCTGCAGATCCTTCAGCCGCGCGTAGACGGCGCCGGCGCGCACGTTCCACGACGTGATCTCGCCCTCCACCCAGACCGATCCCCAGCGCTCGATGAACCCCTTGATCGTCTGGTTCAGGCGATGGATCGACGTGGGGGCTGCGGGCGTGGAGTCGCGGGGAGCGACGCTGTCGGGCGGCGGGGCCTCGCCTGCCACGGCGACGGGCTGGAACGACGTCACTTCGACTCCTTCGGTGGCTCGGTACGGCGCATGCCCCTGTGCTTCCGGACGGGCGGGAACTCGGGGCCGCTCGGGCCCCGCACAGGGGGCCGACCGTAGAATCGAGATGTGAGCGCCACCGCCATCTCGTTGCCCGTGCCCGCCGTGCCGGCACGCCGTGCACAGGTCCGTCGCGAGCCCCTTCAGGATATCCCGGTCCCCGGACACAAGCGGGTCCTGCTGGCGGCTCCCCGCGGCTACTGTGCGGGCGTCGACCGCGCCGTCATCGCGGTCGAGAAGGCGCTCGAGCGCTACGGAGCCCCCGTGTACGTGCGCAAGCAGATCGTGCACAACATCCACGTGGTGACCGAGCTCGAGGCCAAGGGCGCGATCTTCGTCGAGGAGGTCGACGAGGTGCCGACAGGGGCCCACGTGGTCTTCAGCGCGCACGGCGTCTCGCCCGCCGTCGTGAACGCCGCCTCCGACCGCGGCCTGCGAGCGATCGACGCGACGTGCCCGCTCGTGACGAAGGTGCACCGCGAGGCTGTCCGCTTCGCGCGCGACGACTATCAGATCCTGCTGATCGGCCACGACGGTCACGAGGAGGTCGAGGGCACCGCGGGCGAGGCCCCGGATCACGTGACGATCGTGAACTCGCCGGAGGAGGCTGACGTGATCGAGGTCGCCGACCCGAACCGCGTCGTGTGGCTTTCGCAGACCACGCTCTCGGTCGACGAGACCATGGAGACCGTGCGCCGTCTGCGTGAGCGCTTCCCGCAGCTGCAGGATCCGCCGTCCGACGACATCTGCTACGCGACGCAGAACCGCCAGGTCGCGATCAAGAAGGTCGCGCGCGAGGCCGACCTGGTCATCGTGGTGGGTTCCGCGAACTCGTCCAACAGCGTGCGTCTGGTCGAGGTCGCCCTCGAGCACGGCGCCAAGGCCGCCTACCGCGTCGACTACGCCGACGAGGTGCGCCAGGAGTGGCTGGACGGCGTCGAGACCATCGGCGTCACGAGCGGTGCCTCCGTACCCGAGGTGCTCGTGCAGGAGGTGCTCGCCGATCTCTCCGGCGCGGGCTACCGCGACGTGGAAGAGGTGCGCACGGCGGAGGAGGATCTGATGTTCTCGCTGCCCAAGGAGCTGCGCCAGGACTCGAGCGGTCGCCGCGACGCGCGCGCGATCGGCGGCCGGAGCCGAGCGTGACGCCTCGCCCTCCGCGAGCGGATTGAGCGAGGGAGCAAGGTGACCGAGTCGGAATCCGGCGCAGTGCCGCCGGGCGCACCGCGCCCGCAGTACGGCGAGTACGCGACGCCCGAGGAGCAGGCCGCACGCATCCGGCAGCCGCCTCGGCCGTCGCCTCCGCCCGTCGCCCCACCGAGCCCCGCCACGCCCGCCGCCCGTGCCGGACTGACGCCCGGCCGTATGATCGATCGCGCCGTCGCCGTGGGACTGCTCGTCTACGGTCTGCTCAGCATGGTGAGTGCGATCCCGGCGACGATGGATCCCGCGCCGCTGCTGACGATGCTGGGTCTCGAGGCGGATGAGGTCGGCCTCACCACGACGGGCGGTTGGGGCATCGCCGCCGCCATCACGCTCGTGGCCGGCTGGTTCGTGACCGCATGGGCGACGTACGCCGCCCATCGGCGCGGCTGGATCCTGTTCTGGATCCCGCTGGTGGGAGGCTTCGTCTTCAACGCGGTCTCGGGCATCCTCATCACGGTCGCGCTGCTGTCGGATCCCGCGGTCGTGGATGCGGTGCTGCGCCAGTCGGGCACCTGACCGGCACCCTGATGCGAAGCGCACCCGGGGTCGGGGATCGGTCCGGGGTGGTTCGGGGGCGGATCCGGGTCGGGTTCCCGCCGATCCGACGGTGCGTGGGTCAGACTGGGAGACGATGAGTCCCCTCAGCCGCACACGTCGCCTGCGCCTCGCGCGTTTCGGGCTCTTCATCGCGCTGGCCGTGGGGCTCGGTGCCGGCATCACGACCTTCGCCAACTCGGCGGTGGGACCGGGGGATGCGCCGCCGGCCGCTGCGGAGCAGTCGGAGGTCGCGCAGGCGACGCTTCCGGTCCTCGACACCGCCGACATCCCCTGGCCGCGTGAGGGCGCCGCGGGCGTGGCGGTCGGCGACGGCGAGACGCTCACTCCCTCGAACGAGATCCATCCCATGGCGAGCGTGACGAAGCTCGTCACCGCGCTCATGGTGCTGGATGCCAGGCCGCTCGCGCCCGGCGAGCATGGTCCGGAGTTCCACTTCGTCGAGAAGTGGAACGACTCCTACGAGGAGTATCTGGCGCGCGACGAGTCGGCGCTGCCCGTGCCGGCGGGAGGCGTGCTGACGCAGTACCAGCTGCTGCAGGGCATGCTGATGGGCTCGGCGTGCAATTACACGGACATCCTCGTGGAAGAGATCTGGGGCGACGACGTCGCGTTCGCGGCGGCCGCCGCCGAGTTCCTGCCCGCGCACGGGATCGAGGACGTCACGGTCGTTGAGGCGACCGGCATCGACCCGGCGAACACCGCCACCCCGTCGGCGCTCATCGAGCTCGGAAGGCTCGCGCTCGCCGATCCGGTCATCGCTGAGATCGTGGCGACGCCGAAGGTCGAGCTCCCCGGTGCGGGCCTGGTCGAGAACACCAACGACCTGCTGGCGGACCCGGGCGTCGTCGGCATCAAGACCGGAACGCTCGACGGCAGCAACCTGCTGTCGGCGAAGGACGTCACGGTGGGCGATCAGACCGTGCGCGTCTACGCCGTCGTGCTGTCGCAGGCCGACGACGAGGCGCGCTTCGTCGCCTCCCGCGCGCTGTACGCGGCCGTCGAGGCGCAGCTCACCGCCGCCGGCTGACCCGTCCGGCGCTGTCGCCTGGACGGCGAACGCCCCGGGCCGCGGTGCGGCGCCGGGGCGTTCGTGGGTCCGGATCAGGCCTTCTGCGACTGGCGGTACGAGCCGAGCTGCTTGGTGGCCTCGACCACGCGCGCGGCCATCGCCGTCTCGGCGACCTTGCCCCATGCACGCGGGTCGTACTGCTTCTTGTTGCCCACCTCGCCGTCGACCTTCAGGACGCCCTCGTAGTTGGAGAGCATGTAGCCGGCGATCGCACGCGTGAACGCGTACTGCGTGTCGGTGTCGATGTTCATCTTGATGACGCCGTTGCCGACCGCGGTGGCGATCTCCTCGTCGGTCGAGCCGCTGCCGCCGTGGAAGACGAGGTCGAGCGGCTTGGCGTCGGTGCCGAACTGTGCCGCGATGCCCTCCTGGATCTCGCCGAGCAGCTCGGGGCGCAGCTTGACGCCGCCGGGCTTGTAGACGCCGTGCACGTTGCCGAACGTCAGCGCCGAGATGTAGCGGCCCTTGTCGCCCAGGCCGAGCGCCTCGACGGCCTTCGCGACGTCGGCGACGGTCGTGTACAGGGCCTCGTTGGAGCCCTCGTGCTTGACGCCGTCCTCCTCGCCGCCGACCACGCCGACCTCGATCTCGAGGATCGCGTTGATGTTGCGCATGCGGGGGAGCAGTTCGCCGGCGATCTGGATGTTCTCGTCGAGCGGCACGGCCGAGCCGTCCCACATGTGGGAGTGGAAGATCGGCGCGCCGCCGGCCTTCACCTGCTCCTCGGAGGCCGCGAGGATCGGCAGCAGGAAGCTGTCGAGCGCGTCCTTGGGGCAGTGGTCGGTGTGCACGGCCACGGTGATGTCGTACG
>NZ_JAPSJA010000241.1 GCF_031178525.1 Microbacterium sp. | reverse complement strand
GCCTCCGCGGTCACCGGTGCGGTCGACGAGCTGCAGCGCCTGCAGTCGACGTCGAACGAGCTGTCGGTGGCCGCCGTCACGGGCGACCTCACCGACATCCACTCGGCCATGATCGCCTCGAGCCGCGCATCCGTCACGCTCGAGCTCGTCGCCGCCGTGCGCAACAAGGGCGTCGACGCGTTCAACGAGATCATGAGGATGCAGGCCTGATGCCGCAGGCTGTCACGAACGTCTTCCAGCGCCTGCGGCAGGCCGTCGGCGGCTTCACGCTGGCGCAGCGCACCATCGCGATCATCGGCGTGGCCGTGCTCGCGCTCGGTGCCATCGCGCTGGGCAGCTGGCTCAGCCGCCCGCAGCTCGCCCCCCTGTTCACGGGCCTCAACCCCGCCGACGCGAACGCCGTCGTCGAGCAGCTGCGCTCCTCGGGCGTGACCTACGAGCTCGCCGACGGCGGCGCGACGGTCATGGTGCCGCAGCAGGACGTGTACGACCAGCGCCTGGCGGCGGCCGCCGAGGGACTGCCGAGCGAGACGAGCGACGGATACACGCTGCTCGACGACATGGGCGTGACCACGAGCGAGTTCCAGCAGTCCGTCACGTACAAGCGCGCGATCGAGGGCGAGCTGGCCCGGACGATCGAGTCGCTCGATGGGGTCGGCGCCGCGTCGGTGCAGCTCGCCATCCCCGAGGAGAGCGTGTTCGTCTCGGAGGCCGTGGACCCGACCGCCTCGGTGTTCGTCGAGACGCAGGGAACCTCGACGCTCGCGCCCCCGCAGGTGGACGCGATCGTGCACCTCACGTCGGCCGCGGTCAGCGGCATGAAGCCCGAGAACGTGGCGGTGATCGATCAGGCCGGCGAGACGCTCTCGGCGGTGGGCGTGGGCACCACGGGCAGCACCGACCAGCAGGCCGGCGAGTACGAGGCGCGCGTCGCGGGCAGCATCCAGGAGATGCTCGACCAGGTCGTCGGCGCCGGCAACGCCACCGTCACCGTGGCGGCCGAGATGACGAACGAGTCCAGCGAGCGCGTCGACGAGACGTACACGACGCCGGATGAGGCGGTGCCGAGCAACGAGCAGACCAAGACCGAGAGCTACACGGGCGGCGCCGGCGGCACGGGCGTGCTGGGCCCCGACAACATCGCCGTGCCCAACGGCGATGCGGGCGGCAGCTACGAGTCGACCGAGACCACGCGCAACAACGTCGTCAACAAGTCGACCGAGACGGTCACGACGCCGCCCGGCGGCGTGCGGCGGCAGACCGTTTCGGTCGCCGTCGACACGGACGCCGCCGCCGGCATGGACGTCGGCGCGCTGCAGGATCTCGTCGCCACCGCCGCAGGCGTCGACGCCGCCCGCGGTGATGAGGTGACCGTCGAGCTCATGGCCTTCAGCGACGCCGATGCGCAGACCGCGCAGCAGGCGCTGGACGCCGCGCGGCAGGCCGAGGAGGCCGAGCGCATGAACGAGATCCTGCGCACCTCGCTCATCGCCGCTGCGATCGCGGTGCCGCTGCTCGCCGCCGTGATCATCTTCGCCGTCCGCAGCCGTCGCCGCCGGGAGACGGAGGTCGCGCCTCCGCTCGAGCTGACCGCCGAGACACTGCTGCTCACGCCGCAGCAGCCCGAGCCCCTGCCGGCCCCGCCGATCCCGACCCCGATCGACGCGACGCCCACCGTGCCGCTCGAGGTGGATCCCGATCCCGAGCCCGAGCCCGACCAGCTGGTGCTGGAGCGTCAGCGCGCCGAGCTGGAGTCGCTCGCCCGCCGCGATCCGCAGAAGACCGCCGAGGTGCTGCGCAGCCTCATGGCCGACAGGGTCGACGCGTGAGCGCACTGAGCGGGTCGCAGACGGCGGCCGTCGTGATCATGAACCTCGACCGCTCGCGCGCCGTCGAGGTCATGAAGCACCTGACGGAGGGCGAGGCGGAGGAGATCGCGGCCGAGATCATCCGGATGCGCCGGCTCGACACCGCGACGACGGCGCGCGCGCTGCGCGACTTCCACCGCATCGCGTCGGGACGCGTCGCCCCGGGCCGCGGCGGTCGCGACGTGGCCGCGGGCCTGCTCGAGGCGTCGTTCGGCGCGGAGCGGGCAGCGGGTGTGCTCACGCGAGTCAGCTCCACCATGGCGGGCACGTCCCTCGACTTCCTCAACGCGGCAGACCCCGCCCAGCTCGCGACCCTGCTCGACGGCGAACTGCCTCAGACGATCGCGCTCGTGCTCGCGCACCTGCGCACGAACAACGCCGCCGAGGTGCTCGCGGCGCTGCCCGATCCGCTGCGCACCGACGTCGCCCAGTCGATCGCCACGATGGGCACGGCGACGCAGGATGCCATCGCCGTCGTGGCGGAGACGCTCCGGACCCGCACGGGCGTGTTCGCGCTCCGGGAGTCGTCCGAGGCGGTGGGCGGCGTGCAGCCGCTGGTCGAGATCATCAACCGCTCGGATGCCGCGATCGAGAAGGCTCTGCTGGCGAGCCTGGAGGATCGCGACATCGCGCTGGCGGAGGACATCCGCTCCCGGATGGTGACGTTCGCCGACATCGTCAAGCTCGAGGACCGCGACGCCCAGCGCGTGCTGCGCGGCGTCGACATCCGGACGCTCGCGATGGCGCTCAAGGGCGTGAACCAGGCGATCGCGGACGTCATCCGCAAGAACGTCTCCGAGCGCAACCGCGAGGTGCTCGACGACGAGATCCGCATCATGGGCCCGGTGCGCATGTCGCAGATCGAGGAGGCGCGGGCCGAGATCGTGCGCACCATCCGCGCGCTGGCCAGCGAGGGCGAGATCACGGTGCACCGCACCGACGAGGACGAGTATGTCTACTGACCGGCCCGCCCTCCCCGCCGAGCCCTCACGGCCGCGAGCGTCCTCGCGGTTCACGCAGGCCGTGTTCCCCCGGATCGCGGGGCGCAGCACCGAACTCGAGCGGGAGTTCGAAGCGGCTCGCGTGCGGGGCTACGCGGCCGGGCACGCCGAGGGCATGCGCGCCGCGGCGGAGGCCGCGGCGCTGCTGCGCGAGGAGATCGAGCGGGCGCGCGAGGACGAGCGGATCGCGGCCGAGCGCCGCGTGACCCAGGCCCTGGTCGCGGTGGAGGCCGCGGCGCTGTCGCTCGCCGACCGTGAGCGCGAGCTCGTGGCGGCCGGCCAGCGCGCTCTGGAGCGCCTCGCCGTCGAACTGGCGGAGACGGTCGTCGCGCGCGAGCTGGCGGCGGGTGAGGCGTCCGCGCACGCGGCGCTGCGGCGCGTGCTGGCGCACGTCGACCTCGCCGAGGCGCGCGAGCTGCGCGTCAGCGCCGGCGACCTCGACACGCTTCGCGCGCTCGGTGGCGCTCCCGAGGGCGTGACGCTCGTGGCCGACCCGCAGCTCGCCCCCGGCGATGCCGTGGCTGTGCTGCCCGACGGATCCGTGGACGCCCGGGTGGCGGCGGCGTTCGCACGGGCCCGGGCGGCGCTGGAGGATCTCTCATGACCTGGGCGGCCGTGCTCGAGGCCGCACGGCCCGAGCGGGTCGGC
>NZ_JAPSJA010000240.1 GCF_031178525.1 Microbacterium sp. | reverse complement strand
CGGATGTCGCCGTGCGGTACGGCGCCGGGGCCCCGTCGCCCGACCGCTTCTGAGGCTGGTCTCCCCGCATCATCCGAAGCCGCGCGTGGCCACGCTTGACGGTCTCGACCGCGTCGCAAGCTCCCTTCCTCATCCAGCAGGAGGGCAGCAGGACGTGCGCCCGGATTGTCAGATGCAGCGCGTAGCGTGAAGCCGTGATCCCGTCCGCCGCGCTCGAGTCGCGCATCGCCGTGCGTGCGCGCGACCCGCGGCCGGATCCGGGGCCGCGGCTCGAGAGCGTGTACCGGCCTGCACGCCCGCTCGACCTGTACGCGACCGTCGCAACCTTCCAGCGCGGTCCGGGAGATCCCGCGCAGGCGTGGAGCACCGGCGTGATCTGGCGGGCGATCCGCACTCCGCAGGGGGTCGCGAGCGTCGCACTGCGCCAGCTGCGTGACGGATCCGTCCGGGCGGCGTCGTGGGGCCCGGGACGCGAGTGGGCGATCGCGCAGGTGCCCGCCCTGTGCGGCGCGCTCGACGACGACACCGGCTTCGACCCGTCGCTGCATCCGCTGATCGCCGACTCCCACCACCGCCATCCGGGCCTGCGGATCGGCCGTGGCGACATGCTCTTCGACGCGCTCGTGCAGTCGGTCACCGAGCAGAAGGTCACGGCCATTCAGGCGTTCTCCGCCTGGCGACGCCTCGTCACCTGGTTCGGCGAGCGCGTCCCGGGGCTTACCCCGAAGCCGATGTTCGCGCCCCCGACGATCGAAGGCTGGCGCCGCATCCCGTCCTGGGCCTGGCACCGCGCGGGTCTCGAACCGCCGCAGAGCCGCACCATCGTCATGGCCGCGCGCCGCGGCGATACGCTCGTACGCGCGATGGCGGCCTGCGCGCCCGAGGCGCGAGACGCGATCCTGACGTCGCTCCCGGGCATCGGCCCGTGGACCGCCGCCGAGACCCGGATCCGTGCGCTGGGCGACCCGGATGCGGTCAGCGTCGGCGACTTCCACCTCGCGCACCAGGTGGGCTACGCCCTGACCGGCACCCGGGTGGAGGACGACGGCATGCTCGAGCTGCTCGCGCCGTGGGCCGGGCAGCGGCAGCGCGTGATCAGGTACATTCTGGCGTCGGGCGTGCGTGAGCCGCGCCGCGCCCCGCGTCTTCACCCCGAAGATCACCGAGCGCGTTAGGGGACGATGACCACCTTGCCGCGCGCGCGACCCGAGGCGAGGTGCTCGAACGCTGCGACGGCATCGTCGAGTGCCCACGTGCTGTCGACCAGGGGCCGCATCTCCCCGGCCGCGAGCAGCGCTCCGAGCTCGTCGAGGTGGGCCCGATCGTTCGGCTTCCAGAGGATCGTCCCCATCCGCGTGCCCGTCAGCCGGCCGACGAGGGGTCCGAGCAGGACGTAGCGCGCGAAGGAGCCGAGGCGCCGCGCGATCAGCGAGTACCTGCCGCCGCGCTCCAGGCAGCGCCGCATCGCGAGCATGCCCCGGGAGTCGGCGATGTCGAGCACGACGTCATACCGCTTCCCGGATCGCGTGATGTCCTCGGCGACGTAGTCGATCACCGCGTCGGCACCCGCCGCGCGCATGATGTCGGCCTTGTCCCCCGTGTCCACGCCCGTGACGTGCGCGCCGCGCACCTTCGCGAGCTGGATAGCGAGCGGACCGACGCAGCCTCCCGCGCCGTTGATCAGCACGCGTGTGCCCGCGCGCAGGGGCGCGGCCGCGCGCAGCCCCTGCAGTGCGAGGAGCCCCGAATGCGGGATCGTCGCGGCGTCGGCGAACGAGACGCCGTCGGGGATACGCGCGAGGGCGCCGGCGGGCACGCAGACGTAGTCGGCGAGCGCCGCGTGCCCGTGGGCGAACACGTCGGCCCAGACCCTGTCGCCCGGCGTCAGCTCGCGAACACCGGGCCCGACCTCTTCGACGTCGCCCGCCACATCCACCCCGACGTGCGGCGTGCGCGGGCGGCGCAGTCCCTCGATGCGGGCGATGCGCGGCAGGCCCTGCAGATGGTCGAGGTCGGCGGTGTTGAGCGAGCTCGCCCTCACCCGCACGAGCACCTCGCCGGGACCGGGCCGAGGCGTCGGCACCTTCCCGACGCGTAGCACCTCGGGGCCGCCGTAGGCGTCGCGCAGCACGGCCCTCATCGCGACACTTCCTCGATGTCGGCGCCCACGGCCGCCCGTCGCAGCTGCAGCAGCTGGTCGACCCCGAACACCCGGGCCACGAACCGATCCAGGGGCGGCAGCAGGTGCTCGACCTCGGCGCGGGAGACGACGCTCGGGCCGGTCACCGCGTGCACGCCGCCGTCGAACTCGACCTCGGCCGCGCCTGCCGCGAGCACGTTCTTGAGCCAGTCGGGCGTCGTGCCGTACGGCAGCATGACGATCCAGCCGTCGTCGGTCGGGGTGAGGGCGATGGGGGTGCGATACAGGCGTCCCGAGCGCCGGCCGTGGTTGCGGATCACATGGGTCCCCGCTCCGGGCGCACCCGCCGTCCGCAGGGCGGCCTTGTTGAAGTGATCGCGGCCGAGGTGCCGCACGAAGCGCAGCCCCGGCTCCCACTTCGTGCGCATCGACAGGATGAGCGCCACCAGCAGCAGGACGGCGAGCGCGATCACCGGGCCCGCGATCGCGAGAAACCAGATCCACATGATGACTCCCTTACGTTGTAAGTCTTACTGCGTAAGGTAGCCGTACGCTGTAAGGGACACAAGTCCTGACGCCTAGAATCTGAGCACGATGACCGACCCCACGACCCCGCGGACGACGCTGACCCGCGCGCGCGTGCTCGGGACGGCCGTCGCGCTGGCCGACCGCGAGGGCATCGACCGTCTCACCATGCGCAGTCTCGCGGCCGAGCTCGGCGTGGAGGCGATGTCGCTGTACCACCACGTCGCGAACAAGGAGGATCTGCTCGACGGCGTCGCGGACGCGATCGCCGGCGAGATGCAGGTGGCGGTCGCAGACCTGCCCGCGCCTGCTCCCTCCGAGTGGAAGGCGGCGCTGCGGCGACGCATCCTCACGGCGCGAGAGGTCATGCTGCGCCACCCGTGGGCGCCCGGAGTGTTCGAGAGCCGCACCGGATTCGGCCCGCAGATCGTCCGCTACACAGACGGTTTCGTCGGACTGCTGCGCCTCGGCGGGCTGTCACACGACTTGGTCCACCATGCGATGCACGCGCTCGGCAGCCGCGCGTACGGCTTCACGCAGGAGCTGTTCGACCCGGCGGGCTCCGGCGACGCGGACGCCTCGCCCGAGATGCTCGCGCAGATGGCGACCGAGGCCCCGCACCTCGTCGAGATGCTCGCGCACATCGCGCACGACCCACCCGGGGCGACCCTCGGTCGGTGCGACGATCAGAGCGAGTTCGAGTTCGGCCTGGATCTGCTGCTCGACGGCCTTGAACGCCGCGCGGCCCGCGAGCCGGGCGCGTAGCCTGAAGCCATGTGGCTCATCCTGCGCAGCGTCGCGGTGCTCGCGGTCGGCGGGATCGTGGGCGCCGCCTCCCTCGGCAACGTGTGGCTCGGGC
>NZ_JAPSJA010000239.1 GCF_031178525.1 Microbacterium sp. | reverse complement strand
ACACCACCTCGTTCGGCGGCGGCATGATCCCGGGCACGACCGTGTTCGCGGGCATGTTCTCAGACGCCCCCGCCGCCGAGGTGGCCGAGATCCAGGTGGTCGGCCTCGGGGACGTCGTGAGCGAGCCCGTGCCGTTCGAGGGCGGCGAGTTCGCGATCGCCGACCTGAAGGCGACGAGCGACGAGTACGAGACGGTGCTGTCGGGCACGATCTCGAGCACGTTCGCCGAAGACCAGGACGCGCTGAACCTCACAGTCCTCGTGCGCGACGAGAGCGGCAAGATCGTCATGGCGGAGTCGGACTCGACCGACCGCGTACCCGCGGGAGGCTCGGCCCGGTTCGAGGTGAACTTCTACCCGGCGCTGCCGGACGGTCTGACCTACGAGGTGTACCCGCACATCTACTGAGCGGCGGCCGGTGCGGCGGCTGCGGCCGGTCTCACGCGGCGCAGCGCACGCACCGCGTGGCCGTCGGCCTCGCTCGCAGCCGCCCCTCCGGGATCTCGCTGCCGCAGGACTCGCAGACGCCGTACGCACCGGTCTCGAGGCGCGCGAGGGCGGCGTCGATCTCGCGCAGCTCGAGGCGGGCGGCATCGCTCAGCGCCGTGAGGTGCGACCACTCGCCCGAGAGCGTCGAGCCCTCGGGGTCGTGCTCGTCGTCGGCCGTCGCGTCACCGCGCGCGGCGGCGACGCTCGAGAGGTCGTTCGCGCGCGCCGTGAGACGGCGCGCGGCGTCGCTGCGGCGCCCGAGCAGCAGTTCGCGCGCACTCTCGATCGGGTCGGGCATGCGCGCCAGACTACGCCCCGCCCAGGGGTGCGGCGCTCAGTTCACGACCGCGTAGTCGTCGGGCGTCAGCGCACGCAGTCCGTCGTCGTGGAGGACGAACTGCGCGCGCATCCGGACATCCGCGCCGTGCAGCGCCTGCGAGATCGCCCTGGCCCACGCCAGCTCCTCGACCTGGAACCCGTCATCACCCTCCCGCTCCCAGACGAGCACCACCTGCGAAGCACCGATCGCCTCGCACATCGGCGGCAGGCGCGCGGCCATCAGCCGCGCCGCCGTCGTGGGGCCGAGGTCCCCGGAGACGACCGGTTCGTCGGGAGCGTGCGGGAAGTCGTCGGTCGGCAGGATGACGTCGCTCATCCTGTCGTTCGCGTCGAGGAACAGCAGCCAGAGCTGGCGCCGCAGCGCTCCGCTCAGCATCAGCTCGATCAGCTCGTGCAGCCGCGCGTCGTCGAGGGAGGCGTCGCGCAGCTGCTCCATGCGGCGCTCGGCCGCCTTCGTGTGCGTCATGCACCGAGCGTGACGCGCACGTCCGAGCCGCGGGAGGCTTCGATGCAGATGTGGACGAGGGTTCTTCCGGCTTCCCCCTGGGGACGAAACGGAACGACCCCCGCACCTTCTGGGTGCGGGGGTCTTGTTCCGGCTCAGGTAGAGCGGTCTGAACGTCTCGGGTCAGCGCGCTGCGGAGCCCTCGACGTAGTCCTCGTCGGTCTGCTTCCAGGCGAACAGGGCGCGCAGCTCCTTGCCGGTCGCCTCGATGGGGTGACCCTGCTCCTTCTCGCGCAGCGCCAGGAACTCCTGGGCGCCGTTGTCCTGGTCGTCGATGAAGCGCTTGGCGAACGCACCCGACTGGATGTCGGCCAGCACGCCCTGCATGCGCTCCTTCACGCCGGCGTCGATGACGCGGGGACCCGAGACGTAGTCGCCGAACTCCGCCGTGTCGGAGATCGACCAGCGCTGCTTGGCGATGCCGCCCTCCCACATGAGGTCCACGATGAGCTTGAGCTCGTGCAGCACCTCGAAGTACGCGATCTGCGGCTGGTAGCCCGCCTCGGTGAGCACCTCGAAGCCGGCCTGCACCAGGTGGCTCATGCCACCGCACAGCACGGCCTGCTCGCCGAACAGGTCGGTCTCGGTCTCCTCCGTGAAGGTGGTCTTGATGACGCCGGCGCGCGTGCCGCCGATCGCCTTCGCGTACGACAGCGCGACATCCCAGGCCTGGCCGGACGCGTCGCGCTCGACGGCGATGATGTCGGGGATGCCGCGGCCCGCGACGAACTCGCGACGCACCGTGTGACCGGGGGCCTTGGGCGCGACGAGGATGACGTCGACGCCCTCGGGCGCGTCGATGTAGCCGAAGCGGATGTTGAAGCCGTGCGCGAACGCGAGCGTCTTGCCCTCGGCGAGGTTCGGCGCGATGGACTCCGAGTAGATGCCGCGCTGGTGCTGGTCGGGCGCGAGGATCATGATGAGGTCGGCCCACGCCGTGGCGTCGGCGACGTTCTTGACCTCGAAGCCCTCCTCCTGCGCCTTGGCGGTCGACTTCGATCCGTCCTTCAGCGCGATGACGACCTCGACGCCCGAGTCGCGCAGGTTCTGCGCGTGCGCGTGGCCCTGCGAGCCGTAGCCCACGATCGCGACCTTCTTGCCCTGGATGAGCGACAGGTCGGCGTCGGCGTCGTAGAAGATCTCGGTGCTCACGGTGTGGTGTCTCCTTGGGTTGGGGATCTGAGGAAGTTCGTGCCGTCTCCGCTCGGGCGCGCGCCCGAGCGGAGACGAAAGGGGTCAGCCGCGCAGGACGCGCTCGGTGATGGACTTGGGCCCGCGGCCCAGCGCGAGCAGGCCCGACTGTGCGAGCTCGCGGATGCCGAAGGGCTCGATCGCGCGCAGGAAGGCATCGACCTTGCCCTGGTCGCCCGTGATCTCGATCACGAGGGCGTCGGGCGCGTAGTCGACGACGTTCGCGCGGAAGAGGTTCACGACCTCGAGCACGTTCGAGCGGGAGGCGTTGTCCGCGCGCACCTTCACGAGCATGTGCTCGCGCTGCACGCTCGACGACGGGTCGAGCTCGACGATCTTGATCACGTTGATCAGCTTGTTCAGCTGCTTGGTGACCTGCTCGAGGGGCAGCTCTTCCACGTCCACGACCACCGTGATGCGGGACAGGCCCGGCACCTCGGTGACGCCGACCGCGAGGGACTCGATGTTGAACCCGCGCCGGGCGAACAGGCCGGCGACGCGGGTGAGCAGACCGGGCTTGTCCTCGACCAGGAGGCTCAGCACGTGCGTCGTCATGTCAGTCCTCCTCCGCGAACGCCGGGGCGTGGTCACGCGCGTACTGCACGTAGCTGTTGCTGACGCCCTGCGGCACCATCGGCCACACCATCGCGTCGGCGCTCACGACGAAGTCGATCACGACAGGGCGGTCGTTCGTCTCGAGCGCGGTCTTGATGGCGGCGTCCACGTCCTCGGCCTTCTCGACCCGGATCGCGAGGCAGCCGTACGCCTCGGCGAGCTTGACGAAGTCGGGCACGCGGATGGTGTCGTGGCCCGTGTTGAGGTCGGTGTTGGAGTAGCGGCCGTCGTAGAAGAGCGTCTGCCACTGCCGCACCATGCCGAGCGACGAGTTGTTGATGATCGCGACCTTGATCGGGATGTTGTTGATCGCGCAGGTGGCGAGCTCCTGATTGGTCATCTGGAAGCAGCCGTCGCCGTCGATCGCCCACACCGCGCGCTCGGGCTGGGCCACCTTGGC
>NZ_JAPSJA010000238.1 GCF_031178525.1 Microbacterium sp. | reverse complement strand
AACGCCCCGGAGTGCGTGCCGCTCCCCCGCAGATGCGCGGCGATGCGGTCGTCTTCGACCAGGAGCTGGATGCGGCGCCACCGCCAATCGGGAAACGCGTGAAACAGATCGTCGAGGTCTGCAAGCCACGCCTCGACGCCGCCCGTCAGATGCGCCCTCCGCACCGACGGATCGACGAACTCGCGGATGCGATTCAGGTCATGGCGGTTGCAGGCGTCGAGATAGTCCTCGAACCACTCACGCAGCTCCCACGGCTCCACTCCCCCATTATCGATCCGGCGAACGAGCTCGATCGCCGGATCGGCGCGATGGCGCCGCGACGCCGAGCTCAGCGGAGCGCCCGCAGGTACCGCCGCCGGACGATCCGCTGCGCGATCAGCAGCAGCGGGAACACCCATCGCCACCCGCCGCGCGGTGCGGCCCGCGTAAGCGAGCGCACGGTGAGATGAACATCCTCGCCATCGCGATGCAGGATGAACGCCTCCTCGCCCGAGACGGGATGTCCGGGCAGGGTCCGGTAGGAGAACCCCATGTGCGTGCGCTCCGCCACGACCTCCACCACTTGCACGGGCTCGACGATGCGGATCGGTCCGACATGCGCGATCACGGTGACCCGCTGCCCCTCGGCGACCGGAGCGGCGGTAGGGACCGAGAAGCCGCTTCGCGTCTTGACCGCCCAGCGCATCAGCTCCGCGGTGGCACGCCGCCACACCACGTCACCTGATCCGATGCGCGCCGACGCCTCGGAGACCGATCCGCGGTCGCGCGGGGGCGTCCACACGGCCGTGGCGACGTCGGTCATGCTCGCGATTGTCCCATCGCGGGCCGCCGACACGCGTGTGCGCGCGCCCCTCGAGGGACGCGCGCACACGGTCAGGCGGTGCTTACTCCGCGGGCAGGACGAGCTCCTGGCCGACCTCGATGAGGTCCGGGTTGGAGATCGCGTCCTGGTTGACGGCGAAGATGCCGAGCCATCCGCTCTCGAGGTCCGCCGCTTCGGCGAGCTCGAACAGCGTGTCGCCGGACTCGACCGTGACGGTCTCGTCGGAGGCCTCCACGTCCGGCAGCGTGTACGTCGGCGCAGCCGGCACAGGCGCGGCGGCCGGCGCCTGCTGCGCGGCACTGCCGTCCGTCGCGGGTGCGGTCGGCGCCTCGGCGGCGGGAGCAGGGGCGGGCGCTGTCGCGCTCGGCTCCGCGGATCCGCTCGCGCCGATCTGCGCCGAGCAGCTGGGCCAGGCGCCCCAGCCCTGCGTCGCGAGCACGTTCTCGGCGACGCGGATCTGCTCGTCGCGCGACGCTGCGGCCGGGCTGCCCGAGCCGCCGTTCGCTTCCCACGTCGACTGCGAGAACTGCAGGCCGCCGTAGTAGCCGTTGCCCGTGTTGATGCCCCAGTTGCCGCCGGACTCGCACTGCGCGAGCGCGTCCCAGGTGCCCTCGTCCGCGGCGTTCGCCGCCGTGGGCACGAGCACGCCGGCGGTCGCGGCGAGCACGCCGGCGGCCAGGAGCCCACCGCGCGCCAGGCGCGACGAACGAGTGCCGGCGTCGATTCGGGTTTTCTTGTTCAGGATCACTCGGAACTCCACAGCCCTGTCTCGAGCCGCGACCGAAGCCACGACCGTCCGCCCGACCGGAAAGGGTAGATTCCGGGAACGAGGGACTCTGGGGGCGGATGCGACAGCGGTCCCTCGCGGTTCGACGTGCCACCTTACGCGCAGGTAACGGGGAGGTAACAAATCGATCCAGCGCATTGCCAGGAACCCGTCACCGGTGACTCAGCGGCGAAGCGACAACTCCATCTCGACCTCGTCGCCATGCGGAGGCAGCTCGTAAGGGCGCCGATTCCCGGTCTCAACGAAGCCGCGACGCGCGTAGAAGGCCGCCGCGCGCGGGTTGTCCGCGTGCACCTCCAGCCGCAGGGTCTCCCCCTCGCCGCGCGCCCAATCGATCACCGCGTCGAGCAGCGCGTCCGCGACCCCGATCGCCCGGCTGCGCCACGCGGGGTCCACGAACACGCTGACCAGCATCGGCCCGCGGGCCTGCGACACGTACCCGCGCATGATGCCGATCCACGTGCCGTCGTCTGCCACCGCGACGAACGATGCGTTGTGCGGCTCCTGCCCCCGTCCGGCGCGCGAGCGCCACTCCGTCTCCGGGATGCGCAGGCTCGCCTCGTAGGTCTCCCCGTAGGCGATCGGCGTGTCCTGGAGCATGCGCAGGCGGATCTCGCGAAACGCCTCCCAGTCGTCGGCGGCGATCTCGGTCACGGTGAAGCTCATCCGGTCACCGTATCGCCCCGACGCTCCCCGCCGTCCCACTCGGCGGAGTCGATCACCCAGAACCCGTTGCCTTCCGGATCGTCCATGATGACGTCGTCGGCGTCGTCCGGACGCCCGTCCCGTGCACCTCTGCCGATCCCCGTGCGCATGGAGGGCGTCACCGGCGGGGTGTCCATCCCGTCGGCAAGGGGCCCGCAACCGCGGCGCGCTCGCGATCGGCCGCCTCCGACCACCCCTGCGCCTCGTTGACCGCGTCGAAGCCGCCTCGCGCGACGCGGAAGCCGAGGTCATCGTGGTGCATTCGCGGCGCGCCTCCGCGACGCACCGATGCGCGGACATTCCACGCCTCGTCGGCGAAACCTCCGCCGCGGAAGACGCGGTAGTCCCCATAGCGAGCAGGGTCGAGCAGGTCCCAGCACCACTCCCACACGTTGCCGAGCGTGTCGAACAGCCCGAACAGGTTCGGCATCTTGCCGCCCACGTCGCGCGGTGCGTGCGCGCCGTCCGCCGCGGTCCACGCGACGTCCTTCAGCAGACCGTAGTGGGGCCCGGAGGAGCCGGCGCGGCAGGCGTGCTCCCACTCGGCTTCTGTGGGCAGGCGGTACCCGTCCGCATCGACGTGCCAGATCACGTCCTCGCCCTCGAAGGAGTACGCGGGGTCGAGTCCCTCCCACTCGGAGGCCGCATTGCAGAAGCGGATCGCACGCTGCCAGGTGACGTCCACCGCGGGTCTGCGCGGATGTGGATGCTCCTCCCCCTCGCCGATCAGAGCCGAGAGCTGTTCCTGCGTCACCGCATAGACGCCGATCTCGAACTCCTGGAGGAGAACCTCGCGTCGCTCGTTGCGGCGTGCATCGTGGAGCGTGACGGCGCCGGCGCGGATGCGCGCGAGCTCGATGTCCTGCATCCGTCCATCCTCCCCCGGTGGGGCGCGGAAGCGTAGCCGCGTTACAGGCGGCCGCGCACGGGCGTGCGCTCCACCGGGTCCGCCTGGTCCGGCGGAGACATCTCCGCGCGTACCCCGAGCAGCCGGATCTCGCGCTCCTCGATCTTGTCCGCCAATCTGAGAGCGGCCGCCACGACATCCTCCCGCCGCGATGTCGGCTCGGGCAACTTGCGCCCCAGCGTCTTCGTCTCGAAGGGGGCGTAGCGCACCTTCAGGTGCACGCGCACGACGGCCCGGCCCTCGGCCGCGCAGTCGTCGAAGGCCTGCTCGGCGAGAACGCGCACCGCGTCGACGACCTCCGCCCGCGTCGTGAGGTTGCGCTGATAGGTGG
>NZ_JAPSJA010000237.1 GCF_031178525.1 Microbacterium sp. | reverse complement strand
TCTCGATCGGTCGTTATCACAACGGCACCGGGCGGGCATGGCTGCCCCCGGCCACGCTCATCCCGATCTACCTCGCGGTCGCGCTCGCTCTCACCGCCGGCGTGTGGTCCGCGCTCGTCGACCGGCGCGACCCCAGCCGCGGTGAGCGTCACGACGTGGGCGCGCGGATCGTCGCGACCGTCCTCGCCCTCGCCGCCGTGCCGCTGTTCCTCGACGCGGCCGACAACGGGCGCGAGAACTTCTGGTTCATGATGCTCGTCAGCGCGCTGGGCGCCATGGTCTGCGCCGCGCTCGTGTGGACGCCGAACCTCGTGACCCGGCTTCGCGAGCTGCAGACGGCGCGCATCAAGGCGATCCGCGACGAGCATCGCGCCGAGATGGCCGCGCACCTGCATGACTCGGTGCTGCAGACGCTGGCGCTGATCCAGAACCGCGCCGGCGCGTCGAGCGAGGCCGGACGCCTGGCCCGCGCCCAGGAGCGCGAGCTGCGCGCATGGCTCTACGACGGCGACACCCCGGCCGACAGCGACCTCGCGACCGACCTGCGCGACTACGGATCGGCGCTCGAGCTCGACTACGAGGTCGCGATGACGATCGTGTCGGCGGGAACGTCCACCGAGCGCGCGAGCGGCGAGGTCGCGGCGGCCGCGCGCGAGGCGATGCTCAACGCCGCGCGGCACGCGGGCGGCGAGGTGTCGGTCTACATCGAGGGCTCGCCCGGATCGGTCGACGTCTACGTGCGCGATCGCGGTCCCGGCTTCGATCCGCAGGCGGTGCCGGCGGACCGTCTTGGAGTGCGCGAGTCGATCATCGGACGGCTGCGCCGGGTCGGCGGCTCGGCGTCGGTCGCGCCGGGCGCGGGCGGCGTCGGCACGCAGGTGCACATCCGCTTCCCCGGGGGAGGCGCGCGTGGCTGACCTGACCGTGGTCATCGTCGACGACCACTCCATCTTCCGCTCCGGCCTGCGCCACGATCTCGACCGCGAGATCGACGTCGTCGGCGAGGCCGCGGATGTCGCCGAGGCCGTTGCCGTGATCGCCGCGCGACAGCCGGATGTGGTGCTGCTCGACGTGCACCTTCCCTTCGGCGAAGGCAACCGTGCCGAGGCGGAGGCCACGGGCGGCGAGGCCGTGCTGCGCCGCGCCGCGCCGCTCTCCCCCGACACGCGGTTCCTCGCGCTGAGCGTCTCGGACGCCGCCGAGGACGTGGTGCGAGTCATCCGCGCCGGCGCGCGCGGCTACATCACGAAGGGCGCATCCGGGTCCGAGGTGTCGCGGGCCGTGCGCACGGTCGCGGACGGGGACGCGGTGTTCTCGCCGCGCCTCGCCGGATTCGTGATCGACGCGTTCGGCGCCGCGGCGGGCGAGACGGCGGCGACCGACGACGAGCTCGACCGGCTCTCGGCGCGCGAGCAGGAGGTCATGCGCCTGATCGCGCGCGGCTACGCGTACAAGGAGGTCGCCGCCGACCTGTTCATCTCGATCAAGACGGTCGAGTCCCACGTCTCGGCCGTGCTCCGCAAGCTGCAGCTGTCATCGCGGCACGAGCTCACAGCGTGGGCCTCAGCCCGCCGGCTGCTGTAGCGCGGGCGGCGTCGGCTTCTGCGCGGAGCCTCTCGACGCGGCCGCCCGCCGCCGCGCGCGGCGGCGCCACGGCGCATCCGCCCAGCCGTGCAGGGCGAGGGTGGTCACGACCCACCACACGTGACGCAGAAGCGAGCGCGGATCGGTGAGGGGCCGCGCCGCCACGTCGACGATCAGCTCGCGATCGCGGCGCACCGTCATCTCGGGCCGGACGTGCAGCGCGAGATCGATGTCATCGTGGATGTCGCGCCGGTCGCGATGGACCTCGGCGCTCAGCTGCCGCCAGGCCTCCGCGCGCATGGCGAGGTTCGAACCGAACAGCGGCGGGTGACCGAGCAGCGGCGACATCACCCGGTAGAGCGACCCGATGTAGAAGTGCCGGCCGATCCAGTCGACCCACGGCACGGTGTCCGCGAAGCGCGCGTCGCCGGTGAGGAAGTCGAGCGACGGATCGCCGGCGAAGTGCTCCTCGATCCTCGCCACCCAGTCGGGCGGACACACGGTGTCGGCGTCGATGCGCGCGATCAGCTCGCCGGTCGCAGCGTCGTACCCCGCAGATGCGGCGCGCGGAATGCCCGGCATTGGCTCCACCACGACGCGGGCGCCCGCCACACGCGCGACCGCTGCGCTGTCGTCGCTGCTGCCGTTGTCGACGACGACGATCTCGTCCGCCGGACGGCTCTGCCGCGCGAGAGCCGCGAGGCACCGCTCCAGCAGCCGGGCGTCGTCCCGGACGGGCACCACCACGGAAATGCGCATCGGCTCGCTTCCTCTCGACCGGTGCAACGATTCTCGCCCGCGGCGCAAGCCCCGGGAACGGGATTGACGTGCGTGCCAGACTGAACGCGTGAGCGACTTCGACTTCACGAACGCGTATGCCCATGGGTTCGCCCGCGTCGCGGCGTGCACCATCCCGCTGGCGATCGCGGATCCGGCGACGAACGCGCAGCACGTGCTCGATAGCGCGCGCGAGTGCCACGACGAGTCGGTGGCGGTCGCGCTGTTCCCCGAGCTGTGCCTGTCCGGGTATGCGATCGACGATCTCGTGATGCAGGATGCGCTGCTCGATGCCGTGGACGAGGCCATCGCCCGCATCGCGCACGAGTCGCGCGACCTGCTGCCGATGCTCGTGGTCGGCGCCCCCCTCGCTCACCGCAATCGCATCTACAACTGCGCGGTGATCATCCACCGCGGACGCGTGCTGGGCGTGGCGCCGAAGTCCTACCTGCCGACGTACCGCGAGTTCTACGAGCGCCGCTGGTACGCACCGGGAGACGACCAGCGCGGCACGATCACCGTGGCGGGCGCCGAGGTGCCGTTCGGCCCCGATCTGCTGTTCGACGCGACGGATGTGCCGGGGCTCGTGGTTCACGTCGAGGTGTGCGAGGACCTGTGGGTGCCGATCCCGCCGTCGGCGACCGCGGCACTGGCGGGCGCGACCGTGCTGCTGAACCTGTCGGGCAGCCCCATCACGATCGCGCGCGCCGAGGACCGCAAGGACCTGTGCAAGTCGCAGTCGCTGCGGTGCCTGGCCGCCTACGTCTATGCCGCCGCCGGCATGGGCGAGTCGACGAACGACCTCTCGTGGGACGGCCAGACCATGATCTACGAGGGCGGCAACCTGCTCGCCGAGACCGAGCGGTTCCCCGACGGGCCGCGTCGCTCGATCGCGGATGTCGATCTCGACCACCTGCGTCAGGACCGTATCCGGCAGGGGACGTTCGACGACAATCGCCGCACGGTGGGTCCGCAGTTCCGCACGATCCCCTTCGCGCTGCAGCCGCCGACGGGTGACATCGGCCTGCAGCGGCACCTCGACCGCTTCCCGTTCGTTCCGGACGACCCCGCACGGCTCGCGCAGGACTGCTACGAGGCCTTCAACATCCAGGTCGCGGGTCTCATGCAGCGGATGCGGGCGATCGGCGACCCCAAGCCGATCATCGGTGTGAGCGGCGGGCTCGACTCGACGCATGCTCT
>NZ_JAPSJA010000048.1 GCF_031178525.1 Microbacterium sp. | reverse complement strand
CTTGTCGCTCAGGCTCTTGCGCCGGCGCGTACGGCGCTTCTCCTCGCCGTCGGCTGCAAGCTCCAAGGCGGGCGTGGCGGGCGTCATGGCGGCGCTCATCTGACCGGCTCCTTCTCCTCCGACGGCGGATGTCGGTGGCCCGTGGTGGGGTGTCTTACGTCATCGAAACCGTATCCGAACGGGATCGCGATTCGGAAGATCCGTTCGAGCGTGTCGCGGATCCGCTCGGACCGGTTTTCGAAGAAGCCGTTGACACATTCGAAGATTCGAAGATAGATTCGGTACAGAGCTTCGCATCCGGCCCTCCCGGCCGAGGTGCCGGATGCGAAGCCTCTCCCGATCGATGAAGGAGCACCCGATGAGCACGATCAGCATCACCGCCCCCGAGGCCACCGCCCGCGCCGTCGCGCCGGCCACGCGCCTGCGGCTGACGCGTCGTGGTCGTCGCGTGCTGGCGGCGCTGGCCGCCGCCCCGGTCGCCGCGGGCCTCGCGCTCGCGGTCATGAACGGCGGCGGTGCGCTCGCCTCGCGCGACGCCGGTGCGCCGGTCGGCACCTTCGCCACCGTGACCGTCATGCCCGGAGACTCGCTCTGGTCGATCGCAGAGGACGTCGCGCCCGCGGCCGACCCGCGTGACGTGGTCGACGCGATCGTTGCGCTCAACCAGCTGCCCTCCTCGTCCGTCGCGGCGGGCGAGCGCCTGTCGATCCCCGTCTTCGACTGAGTCGCGACGCGACCTGCGCCCGCGCGTCACGCTCAACCGGGGCGCGACGACCGGGGGCCCGGCAAGGCCTCTAGCATTGTGCGGGTGACGGTCACTCTCGACGACTTGCCGATCCGCGCCGATCTGCGCGGCCAGAAGCCCTACGGGGCGCCCCAGGCGCCGCTTCCCGTGGCGCTCAACGTCAACGAGAACACGCATCCGGTGCCCGCCGAGGTCGCCGACGACATCGCGGACGCGATCGCCCAGGCCCTGCGCGACGTCAATCGCTATCCCGACCGCGAGTTCTCCGAGCTGCGCGAGGGCTTCGCGCAGTACCTCGGCCACGGCATCGACGCGTCGCAGATCTGGGCGGGCAACGGCTCCAACGAGGTGCTGCAGCACATCCTGCAGGCGTTCGCGGGCCCGGGTCGGACGGCCTTCGGGTTCGAGCCGACGTACTCGATGTACCGCCTGCTCACGCGCGGCGTCGGATCCGAGTGGCTCGCCGGCACGCGTGGCCACGACTACAAGGTCACGCCGGAGGACGCCGCCCGCCAGGTCGCCGACGCGCGCCCCGACGTCGTCTTCCTGTGCGCGCCCAACAACCCGACCGGTACGCCCATGACGCTCGACGTCGTGGAGGCCGTCTACGACGCGACCGACGGCATCGTCGTGGTCGACGAGGCGTACCAGGAGTTCGCGCCGCACGACTCGCCCTCGGCGCTGAGTCTGCTGGGCGGCCGGCCCCGCCTCGCGGTCTCTCGCACGATGAGCAAGGCGTTCGCGTTCGCGGGCGCGCGCGTCGGATATCTCGCGGCCGATCCCGTCCTGATCGACGCGCTCCGCCTCGTCCGGCTGCCGTATCACCTCAGTGCGCTCACCCAGGCTGCTGCGAGCGCGGCGCTGCGGCACGCCGACACCATGCTGCGCATGGTCGACGAGATCGTCGCGCAGCGCGACCGGATGGGCGCGACGCTGGAAGCTCTGGGCTACCAGGCGCACGAGTCGTGGACGAACTTCATCCTGTTCGGCGGCGTGCAGAACCCGGCCGAGACCTGGCAAGCGCTGTACGAGCGCGGTGTCCTGATCCGCGACATCGGGATCCCCGGACACCTGCGCGTGACGGCTGGCACCGAGGAGGAGACGACCGCGTTCCTCGAGGCGCTGTCAGACCTCGGAAGCCACTGAGTCCCGCCGGCCTGCGGACCGGCGCTTTCCGCGCCGCGTCTAGGATCGAGGCATGACGACTGCCCGAATCGCGCGCCGCACCCGCTCCACGAGCGAGTCGAGCGTAGAGCTGGAGCTGAACCTCGACGGCACCGGCAAGAGCTCGATCTCGACGAGCGTGCCGTTCTTCGATCACATGCTCACGGCGTTCGCGAAGCACTCGCTGACCGACCTGACCGTCACCGCGACGGGCGACACCCACATCGACGCCCACCACACGGTGGAGGACGTGGCCATCGTTCTCGGACAGACCATTCGGGAGGCGCTGGGCGACAAGACCGGCATCTCGCGCTACGGGGACGCGCTCGTGCCGCTGGACGAGGCCCTCGCGCAGGCCGTCGTCGACATCTCCGGGCGTCCCTACCTCGTCCACGAGGGCGAGCCGGCGGGCTTCGAGCAGCACCTGATCGGCGGCCACTTCACCGGTTCGCTCGTGCGCCACTCGTTCGAGGCGCTCGCGTTCAACGCCGGCCTCACCGTCCACGTCCGGGTGCTCTCCGGCCGCGACCCGCACCACATCGCCGAGGCGGAGTACAAGGCCTTCGCGCGCGCCTTCCGGCAGGCCAAGGCGCTCGATCCGCTGGTGGAGGGTGTGCCGTCCACCAAGGGAGCACTGTGACCGACACCGAAGAGCGTCGCCCGGTCATCGCCGTCCTCGACTACGGCTCCGGCAACATCCACTCGGCCGTCAAGGCCCTGCAGGCGGCAGGCGGCGACGTGCGCCTCACGCGCGATCGCGGGCTGATCCGCGACGCCGACGGCCTGCTCGTCCCCGGAGTGGGGGCGTTCAAAGCCGTCATGGAGCAGCTGCAGGCAGTGCGCGGCCCCGAGATGATCGAGCGGCGCCTCGCAGGCGGCCGCCCGGTGCTCGGCATCTGCGTCGGCATGCAGGTGCTGTTCGAGCAGGGCGTCGAGCGCGGCGTCGAGACCGAGGGTCTCGGCGAATGGCCGGGCGTCGTGGACGAGCTCAAGGCGCCCATCGTGCCGCACATGGGCTGGAACACCGTCGAGGCGGGAGAGGGATCGCGCCTGTTCGCCGGCCTCGAGGACGAGCGGTTCTATTTCGTGCACTCGTTCGCGGCGCAGGAGTGGACGCTCGAGGCGCACGGTCCGTTCGCCCGGCCGGTCGTCACCTGGGCCCAGCACGGCGGTCGCTTCCTCGCGGCAGTCGAGAACGGCCCGCTGTCGGCGACGCAGTTCCACCCGGAGAAGTCCGGCGGGGCGGGGATCAAGCTCCTCCGGAATTGGATCAAGAGCCTGCCCGGGGCTACTCTCTGAGATCGTGCCCGCGAGCCGGAGATCTCCGGCTCGCACGTCCGACAGCGGACGAACCCGAACAACACCTGGAGCCATGAACGATTTCGCGTCCACGCCCGGACTGATCCTGCTGCCCGCCGTCGACGTCCAGGGCGGCAAGGCGGTGCGCCTGACGCAGGGCGCCGCCGGCACCGAGACCGACTACGGCGACCCGATCGAGGCGGCCGAGAACTGGGCCAAGCAGGGCGCCCGGTGGATCCACCTCGTCGACCTGGACGCGGCCTTCGGGCGCGGCAGCAACGCGGGCATCCTGCGCAAGGTGATCAAGCACATGCGCGGCATCAACGTCGAGCTCTCCGGCGGGATCCGCGACGACGCGTCGCTCGAGGCCGCACTCGAGAGCGGTGCCCAGCGCATCAACCTCGGCACGGCGGCCCTCGAGAACCCCGAGTGGACCGCGTCGGTCATCGGCCGCTACGGCGAGTCGATCGCGGTGGGCCTCGACGTGCGCGGCACGACGCTCGCGGCGCGCGGCTGGACGCAGGAGGGCGGAGACCTCTGGGCCGTGCTCGAGCGGCTCGAGGAGGCCGGGTGCAGCCGCTACGTCGTGACGGACGTCACGAAGGACGGCACGCTGCGAGGCCCGAACCTCGACCTGCTGCGCGAGATCACCGCGCGCACGACGAAGCCCGTCGTCGCGTCCGGCGGCGTCTCGAGCCTGGACGACATCGCGGCGCTGCGCCGCCTCGTTCCCAACGGCGTCGAGGGTGCGATCGTCGGCAAGGCCCTCTACGCGGGCGCGTTCACGCTCGCTGAGGCGCTGGATGTCGCATCCGACTGACGGCGGCGCCGACTCGGCGGGCGTCCCCTGGGAGGGGCGCCACTTCGAGGCGAACCCGCACGCGGCGGACGACGGCTCCGCCGATCCGGCGCTGCTCGCCGCGCTGACCGCGTTCCGCGCGGGCGACGCAGACCAGGCGGGCGTGATCGACGCGCTGCGTCATGCCCGGGTGCTCATCCCGCTCGTCGCGGAGAAGGGCGACGAGGGCGTCGGCGCGCACGGGCTGACAGTCGACAAGACGCAGGAGCTGTCGATCGTCACGGTCGCAGCTCCGGACGGCCGCAAGGTGCTGCCCGTGTTCAGCTCCGTCGAGGCGCTCGGGCGATGGGACGCCGCCGCGCGTCCGATCCCGGTCGACGCCGTGCGCGCCGCGCTCGCGGCGTCCGCCGAGCAGACCGACCTCATCGTGCTCGACCCGACGTCGGAGACCGAGTTCATCGTGCGTCGTCCGGCGGTCTGGGCGATCGCGCAGGGCGAGGACTGGACGCCGAGCTTCGCGAACCCCGACGTCTTCCTCGGCCTCCAGGCGAGCGTCGCGGGGGAGCTCGCCGTGCTCGACCTCACGGTCGAACCGGGCGACCCGACGGCGCGCCTGCGCGGTCCCGAGCTGATCGTGCGCCTGACGCTCATGTCCGGCCTGGACCGCTCCGAACTCGACGCCGTGCTCGCGCGTCTCGCACGCCGCTGGTCGGCCGACGACCGCGTCGCGACGCTGGTCGACTCCCTCTCGGTCAAGCTCGAGCGCTCCTGACCCGGCCGCGCGGTGGAAGCCGCGCAGGACCCGACCGGCCTCAGATGACGGGGCCGGTGTACTTCTCGCCCGGTCCCTTGCCGGGGGCGTCCGGGATCGAGGAGATCTCGCGGAACCGCAGCTGGAGCGAACGCAGGCCGTCGCGGATCGGGCGCGCATGCATGTCGCTGATCTCCGGCGCGGCGGCCGTCACGAGGCCGGCCAGGGCGTTGATCAGCTTGCGCGCCTCGTCGAGGTCGACATCCGCCTCGGCGTCCGGGGCGTCGGCGAGGCCGAGCTTCACCGCCGCCGCGCTCATCAGGTGCACGCACGCGGTGCCGATCACCTCGACCGCAGCGACGTCGGCGATGTCCCGCACCGCCGATGTGTCCGAGCCGGCGCGCTCCTGTTCCTCCCAGCGGGCCTCGCGGTCGCGGTCGAACGAGTGGCTGTGGCCGGGATTGGTGCTCATGTGACGCTCTCTGGTAGACTTTCCCGGGCTCCGGCGGTTCTCGATGAGAATCCCGGACGAAAGAGGATTCACATCCCACCCGCGCTTGCCGTTACAAGGCTACCGGGTCATGCACTCCCTCGCGTTCCACGCGGGTGCTCCAGATCGTGCGCCGCACGGGCTGGAGGTGGGTGAGGCCGACGTGTGACGTCTGCCGGGTGGATGCTGATTCTTCTCCCGCCCGTGGCACGACCCCGTCTTCGACGAGCATGTCGCGGTGGCTCTCCGTCATCCACTTATCAAGGAGTTCCGCATCAGCGATCCCCGTACAAACGAGCGCATCCGCGTGCCCGAGGTCCGACTCGTCGGACCGAATGGCGAGCAGATCGGCGTCGTCCGCATCGAGGCCGCCCTGCGTCTGGCGCAGGAGGCCGATCTCGACCTTGTCGAGGTTGCCCCCAACTCGAAGCCTCCCGTCGTCAAGATCATGGACTACGGCAAGTTCAAGTACGAGGCCGCGCAGAAGGCCAAGGAGGCACGTCGCAACCAGGCGAACACGATCCTCAAAGAGGTGCGCTTCCGCCTGAAGATCGACGAGCACGACTACGAGACCAAGCGCAAGCGCGCGGAGGGCTTCCTGAAGGCGGGCGACAAGGTCAAGGCCATGATCCTGTTCCGCGGTCGCGAGCAGTCGCGTCCCGAGCAGGGCGTGCGTCTGCTCAGGAAGTTCGCGGAGGACGTGGCCGAGTTCGGCAACGTCGAGTCCAGCCCCAAGGTGGACGGACGAAACATGGTGATGGTCGTCGCACCGCACCGCAACAAGTCGGATGTCAAGACCGAGCAGAACGCGCAGCGTGCCGCCAACAAGCAGGCCGCGCGCGAGGCGAAGGGTCAGACCCCGTCCTCAGAGACCACGGCCGCGGAGTAACTCCGCGCCCACAGACTCCCGCTCCGGCGGGTGGATCACGTCGCCCCCTGGGCGCTTTACGAAGGAAGAGAAGATGCCGAAGCAGAAGACCCACTCGGGCAGCAAGAAGCGCTTCAAGATCACCGGCAGCGGCAAGATCAAGAAGCAGCAGGCGGGTATGCGCCACAACCTCGAGTCGAAGTCGAGCCACCGCAAGCGTCGCCTGAACGGCGACCAGATCATCTCGGGCAACGACCTCAAGCAGGTCAAGAAGCTCCTCGGACGCTGACGCAGAATCTCGTTAGGAAGATAAGAAATGGCTAGAGTCAAGCGGGCTGTCAACGCCCACAAGAAGCGTCGCGTCATCCTCGAGCGTGCCTCGGGTTACCGCGGCCAGCGTTCGCGCCTTTACCGCAAGGCGAAGGAGCAGGTCACCCACTCGCTCGTCTACGCGTACCGCGACCGCCGCAAGCGCAAGGGCGACTTCCGTCGCCTGTGGATCCAGCGCATCAACGCCGCCGCGCGTCAGAACGGCATCACGTACAACCGCTTCATCCAGGGCCTCGGCCTGGCGGGCGTGCAGGTCGACCGTCGCATCCTCGCCGAGCTCGCCGTGAACGAGCCCGCCACGTTCGCCTCGCTCGTCGCGACCGCGAAGGCCGCGCTGCCGGCCGACGTGAACGCGCCGAAGTCGGCCGCGTAAGCATCACGCTTCCCGAAGAGGGCGTTCCCATCGCGGGGCGCCCTCTTCGCTCGTTCGGGGGCCCGGACGCATCGAGTCGGCACCGTCGGGGAACGATGCGCGCGCTTCGGCCCGGCGTCAGGTGCATATGCCTTCTCGCCAATAGAATCGATGCGTGCTGGAGAACCCCCGATCACCGCGTGTGCGCGCCGTCGCCAAGCTGGCGAAGCGCAACGCGCGGAAGGAGACAGGGCTGTTCCTGCTCGAGGGCCCGCAGGCGGTCCGCGAGGCGCTGACGTTCCGGCCCGAGACGATCGTCGAGCTGTTTGCGACACCGACGGCGCTCGAGCGGCATCAGGATGTCCGCACGCTGCTGACGGATGAGGGACTCGAGGCGCAGTTCGTCTCGGAGTCCGTTCTCGAGGCGATGTCCGACACCGTCACGCCGCAGGGGTTCGTCGCCGTCGCCCGTCAGAACCCGACGGCGCTGAAGGACATCTTCGCCGCGGCACCTCGCCTGATCGCGATCTGCGAGGAGGTGCGCGATCCGGGCAATCTCGGCACGATCATCCGCGCGGCCGACGCCGCCGGCGCGGACGCCGTCGTCCTGACGGGACGCACGGTCGATCCGTACAACCCGAAGGTCGTCCGCTCCACGACGGGCTCCCTCTTCCACCTGCCCGTCGCGGTCGGGGGAGAGCTCGAGGACGTGATCGCACGCGCGCACGCCGCCGGCATGACGGTGCTGGCCGCCGACGTGAAGGGCGATGACCTCCTGGCCGCCCGCGCGGAGGGGCTGCTCCGGAATCCGACGGGGTGGCTGTTCGGCAACGAGGCGCACGGCCTGCAGGACGATGCGCTGGCGCTCGCCGATCGCGTGCTCAAGCTCCCGATCTTCGGTCGTGCCGAGTCGCTCAACCTCGCCACCGCCGCGAGCGTCTGCCTGTACGAGAGCGCGTTCGCGCACCGCGCCTGACGCGGTCGGTCGTGGGCGCGACACGCCCGGTCTCCCGAACAGCGGGAGCATGCCGGGTTCCGTCCCGCCCTGTTACAAGTCGGTAAAGCGGCCCGAGCCCTGCTGGCTCGCCCCCTGAGCACCCCATAGGGTGAAACGCATGGCAGAGCCCCTCGTCGTCGTCAAGGACGTTCAGAAGCACTACGGCGACTTCCAAGCGCTGAAGGACATCGACCTCACGGTCGACAAGGGCGAGGTCGTCGTCGTGATCGGGCCGTCCGGATCCGGCAAGTCGACGCTGTGCCGCACGATCAACCGTCTCGAGACCATCACGAGCGGAACCATCACGATCGACGGCAAGGAGCTGCCGAAGGAGGGCAAGGCCCTCGCGAACCTGCGTGCCGAGGTCGGCATGGTCTTCCAGTCGTTCAACCTGTTCGCCCATCTGACGATCCTCGAGAACGTCACGCTCGGTCCGATCCAGGTTCGCGGCATGAAGAAGGCCGATGCCGAGAAGGAGGCGCGTGCGCTGCTCGACCGCGTCGGTGTCGGCCACCAGGCGGACAAGCTGCCCGCGCAGCTGTCGGGCGGTCAGCAGCAGCGCGTCGCGATCGCGCGTGCCCTTGCCATGCATCCCAAGGTCATGCTGTTCGACGAGCCGACCAGCGCTCTCGACCCCGAGATGATCAACGAGGTCCTCGACGTCATGGTGTCCCTCGCCAAGGAGGGCATGACGATGATCGTCGTGACCCACGAGATGGGCTTCGCGCGCAAGGCCGCGAACCGCGTCGTGTTCATGGCGGACGGCCAGATCGTCGAGCAGGCGACCCCGGAGGAGTTCTTCACGAACCCGCGGAGCGACCGCGCGAAGGACTTCCTCTCGAAGCTCATCACGCACTGACCCACGCCGATCTCCGCGCCCCGGCGCGGTCGGATGGACCACCCCACCAAGGAGGAATCACATGTTCAGCATCAAGCGGACGTCGCGCGTCGTCGCGGGCGCGGGCCTCGGCCTGGCCGCGCTGCTCGCGCTCACGGCGTGCAACAGCGGCTCGCCGACCGACCCGGGCGCCACCGAGGGCGGCGAGGCGGGCGGCAGCGAGGCGCTCTGGGAGGTCGCAGAGGGTGTCGAGCTCGACAGCCCGACGTTCGAGCGCGCCACGGAGGCCGGCAAGATCGTCATCGGCGTCAAGGCGGACCAGCCCGGCCTCGGATACGAGGACGCCGTCTCGGGCGAGCGCACCGGCTTCGATGTCGACATCGCCCGCTGGATCGCGGCATCGCTCGGCTTCTCCGAGGACGACGACACGATCGAGTGGAAGACGGTCCCGTCCGCGAACCGCGAGCAGGAGATCATCAACGGCGGCGTCGACTTCTACGTCGGCACCTACTCGATGACCGACGCGCGCGACGAGCAGATCGACTTCGCCGGTCCCTACTTCATCACGGGCCAGGGCCTGCTGGTGCGCGCCGACGACGACACCATCAACGGCCCCGACGACCTCGCCGACAAGGTGACGTGCTCGGTCACGGGCTCGACGCCGCTGCAGCGCATCCGCGACGAGTACAACGGCGAGGTCACCGAGCGCCAGACGTACTCCGAGTGCGTCGAGCAGCTGCTCGCCGGTCAGGTCGACGCGATCACGACCGACGAGGCCATCCTCGCCGGCTACGTCGCGCAGGACCCCGACAACCTGAAGCTCACGGGTGAGATCTTCAGCGAGGAGCGCTACGGCGTCGGCATCGCCGACGGCGACAGCGCGCTGCAGGAGCACATCAACACGCTCTTCACCGATGGCGGCGACGTCTGGACCGCGCTGTTCGAGCAGCACCTCGCGCCCGCAGGCGTCGAGGCCGAGCAGCCCGCCGTCGACTGATCCCCACCGTCCGGGGCGGCCGATCCGGCCGCCCCGGACGGACCCTGACCCTTGCGGCGGGCGCCTGAGCCCGCCGACCCGTCCCGAGTGCACGAAAGGTCCGCATGGGAGTCATCACCGACAACCTCGACTTCTGGGGTGAGGCGCTGGTCGGCACCCTCGTGCTCTTCTTCGGAGGCGGGGTGCTGGCGCTTGTCCTCGGCACGATCGTGGGTGCGATGCGCGTCTCGCCGATCCCGATCGCACGCGGCGTCGGCACGTTCTACGTCAACACCATCCGGAACACGCCCCTCACGCTCGTGTTCTTCGGATTCGCCTTCGCCCTGCCGCCCCTGCTCGAGGTGCGCGCGAGCGGCGGCGTGCAGGTGTGGTTCGCGGTCGCCGCGCTGGGCGTGTACACGGCGACCTACGTCGCCGAGACGATCCGCTCCGGCATCAACACCGTGCCGGTCGGGCAGGCCGAGGCGGCCCGAGCGCTCGGCCTCGGCTTCGGCCAGGTGATGAGGCTCGTCATCCTGCCGCAGGCCTTCCGCTCGGTCATCCCGCCCATGATGAGCGTGTTCATCGCGCTCCTGAAGAACACCACCGTCGCCGCCGGCTTCTCGGTCATGAACCTCGGTTCCGCGCGCGACTGGCTGAGCGAGCGCGGCGAGAACCAGCTCGTCGTGATCGTCTGGGTGATGTTCATCTTCGTCGCGCTCGTGCTGTTCCTGTCCTGGGCGCAGCGAGCGCTCGAGAACCGATGGAGGGTCGCGCGATGAGCGGCAGCGTCCTGTACGACGTCCCGGGCCCCCGGGCGGTCGTCCGCAACCGGATCCTCGGGGTCGTCACGATCCTCATCGTCGCCGCGGTGCTGGCGTTCTTCCTGTGGCGTCTCGCTGCCACCGGCCAGTTCGCGCCGGAGAAGTGGAACGCCTTCACGTACACCCGGATCTGGGAGCAGATCCTGCTCGCGACCGGACGCACGCTCGGCGCCTTCGCTCTGGCGGCAGTCGGCGCACTCGCCCTCGGCTTCGTGCTGGCCATCGGCCGGCTCTCCGAGCACGCCTGGGTGCGCTGGCCCTTCACCGTCGTGATCGAGTTCATGCGCGCCGTGCCGGTGCTGATCATGATGTTCCTGCTGTACTACGGCCTGCCCGTGATCGGCGTGAGCCTCGACAAGTTCCTGGTCGTCGTGCTCGCGCTCGTCGCGTACAACGGATCGGTGCTCGCCGAGGTCATCCGCGCGGGCGTCGAGTCGCTGCCCCGCGGTCAGCGCGAGGCCGGCTACGCGATCGGTCTGCGCAAGTCGGGCGTGATGCGCCTCATCCTTCTGCCGCAGGCGATCCGCGCGATGATGCCCGTGATCCTCGCCCAGCTGGTCGTCACCCTCAAGGACACCGCGCTCGGCTTCATCATCACGTACGAGGAGCTGCTGTTCTACGCCAAGTACCTCGGCGCGCAGAGCCAGCTCGACCGCCCGATCGTGCAGTCGGCGATCGTGGTGGGCGCGATCTACATCGCCCTCTGCCTCGCCCTGTCGGGCGTCGCGCGCATCGTCGAGAAGCGCATGCAGAAGTCGCCGCGGGTGCGCGCCGCGCAGGAGGCCATGGCGCCGCGCCTGCACGAGGGTACGAACACCGAGGTCATCGGCGTGCAGGATCTGGGCCACCTGGATGCGGCGCAGAAGGGCGATGTGCTCGCCGCACGCCGCGGACTCGGCAAGTACGACGGGACGAACACCGCGGGCGGGTTCGGCAGCGCAAGCGGTCTCGGCGGTGACGGCAGCACCAGCGGCAGCTGACCGCACGTCGGGCGGCCCACGGCCGCCCGACTAGACTCGGGTCTCGTGTCTGACGTTCCCGAGATCACCCCCGAGGCGGTGGAGGCAGCGGTCGCAGGCGCGCTCGCGGCGATCGCCGAAGCCCCCGACACCGCGGCCCTGAAGGCAGCCCGATCCGCGCATGCGGGGGAGGGATCGCCGCTCGCCGCCCTGAACGCGCAGATGCGCCACGTGCCGAACGACCGCAAGGCCGAGTTCGGCAAGCTGGTGGGCTCGGCCCGCGGCCGCGTGAACCAGGCGCTCGCCGCGCGCGAGGCCGAGCTGGCCGAGGCCGAGACCGCCGCGCGCCTCGAGGCGGAGAGGGTCGACATCACGGCCGTGCCGTCGCGCACGCGCGTGGGCGCCCGCCACCCGATGAGCGTGCTGCAGGAGCAGATCAGCGACGTCTTCGTCGGCATGGGGTGGGAGATCGCGGAGGGCCCCGAGCTCGAGCACGAGTGGTTCAACTTCGACGCGCTGAACTTCGACGAGGACCACCCGGCGCGCCAGATGCAGGACACGTTCTTCGTGGATCCGGTCGCCCGCCACCTCGTGATGCGCACGCACACCAGCCCCGTGCAGGTGCGCTCGATGCTCGAGCGCGACCTGCCCATCTACGTGCTGTGCCCCGGACGCGTGTACCGCACCGATGAGTTCGACGCGACGCACCTGCCGGTCTTCACGCAGGCGGAGGGCCTCGTGGTCGACAAGGGCATCACGATGGCGCACCTCAAGGGCACGCTCGACCACATCGCCCAGGCGCTGTTCGGTGAGGGCGCCAAGACGCGCCTGCGCACCAACTACTTCCCCTTCACCGAGCCGTCGGCCGAGTTCGACCTGTGGCACCCGACCTTCAAGGGCGGCGCGCGCTGGATCGAGTGGGGCGGCTGCGGCATGGTCAACCCCAACGTGCTGCGTGCGGCGGGCATCGATCCCGAGGTGTACTCGGGCTTCGCGTTCGGGATCGGGATCGAGCGGGCCCTGATGTTCCGCAGCGACGTGCAGGACATGCGCGACATGGCCGAGGGCGATGTCCGCTTCAGCGAGCAGTTCGGGATGGTGGTGTGATGCGCGTCCCGCTTTCGTGGCTGCGTGAGTACGTGGATGTGCCCTCCGAGGCGGCCCCCGAGGACGTCCTCGCGGCGCTCGTGTCGGTCGGCTTCGAGGAGGAGGACGTCGTCCGCTTCGAGCTGAGCGGACCGGTCGTGGTCGGCACGGTGCTGTCGTTTGAGGCCGAGCCGCAGTCGAACGGCAAGACCATCCGGTGGTGCCAGGTCGACGTGGGCGAGGCGGAGCCGCGCGGGATCGTGTGCGGCGCGTCGAACTTCCACGAGGGCGACAAGGTCGTGGTGTCGCTGCCTGGCGCGGTTCTGCCGGGTCCCTTCCCGATCTCCGCGCGCAAGACGTACGGACACGTGTCGGACGGCATGATCGCGTCCGCGCGCGAGCTGGGCCTCGGTGACGAGCACAACGGCATCCTGCGTCTGACCGAGCTGGGGCTCGACCCCGAGCCGGGCACCGACGCGATCGCTCTTCTCGGGCTGGACGACGTCGCCGTCGACGTGAACGTGACGCCGGATCGCGGCTACGCCATGTCGATCAGGGGCATCGCACGCGAGTACTCCCACGCGACGGGTGCGGCGTTCCGCGACCCCGCACTGCTGCCGGAGATCGGATCCGGGTCCGGATTCTCGGTCGTCGTCGACGACGTCGCGCCGATCCGCGGCAACGTCGGGGCGACCGAGTTCGTCACGCGCGTCGTGCGCGGCGTGGATGCGTCGCGACCGACGCCGCCCTGGATGGTCGCGCGTCTGACGCTGGCCGGCATCCGCTCGATCTCGCTGCTCGTGGACATCACGAACTACGTCATGCTCGAGCTCGGCGGCCCGATCCACGGCTACGACCTCGCCAAGCTGACGGGCGGCATCACGGTGCGGCGCGCCACCGAGGGGGAGACGCTCGAGACGCTCGACGGCCAGGTGCGCAAGCTCCACGCCGAGGATCTCCTCATCACGGACGAGTCCGGGCCCATCGGCCTGGCGGGCGTGATGGGCGGCGCCGCGACCGAGATCAGCGACACGACGACCGACGTGCTGATCGAGGCCGCCGTGTTCGACACGGTCTCGATCGCCCGCACGGCTCGCCGGCACAAGCTGCCCAGCGAGGCCTCGCGGCGCTTCGAGCGCGGGGTGGACCCGCTGCTGCCGCCGGCGTCCGCGCAGCGCGTCGTCGACCTGCTCGTCGAGCTCGCCGGCGGCACGGCGGATGCGCTCGGCGGAGCGCTGGGCGTCGACGCCGCGCGCGCCGCGATCGCGCTGCCGGCCGGTTTCGTGCAGGGCCTCGTGGGCGTGGACTACACCGCGGCGCGCATCGCCGAGACGCTCACGATGATCGGCTGCCAGGTCGCCGAGACGGCCGACGGCTGGTCGGTGACGCCGCCGTCGTGGCGCCCGGACCTGACCGACAAGTGGACGCTGGCGGAGGAGGTCGCGCGCATCGACGGCGTGGACAAGATCCCGTCGCAGCTGCCCACGCCGCCGTCCGGCCGCGGACTGACCCCCGCGCAGCAGGGGCGCCGCCGTGTCGCGAACGCGCTCGCGGCCGCGGGCTTCGTCGAGACGCCCGCGTTCCCGTTCACGACGGAGGAGCAGAACGACCTCCACGGTT
>NZ_JAPSJA010000236.1 GCF_031178525.1 Microbacterium sp. | reverse complement strand
GGTCGGTGAGGATCGGTCGACCCTCTTCGCTCGGCTCGGGTCCCTGGGATGCGACGTCGGTCATCGAACGCCCCTTTCGACGTGACTGTGCGGGAGTTGGGCTCCGCCTCGGCCAAGGCCGGACGTTCCACTCTCGCGACGCTAGGTGGCGGCGCGCGTCGTGTCGACGGGGTTGGCGGATCGCGCGTGCGACGGTACGGTCCGCGACCGGCGACGGATCAGGTCGCGGATTCGGTGCGGGATGCCAGCGCGGCGCGCAGCGCCTGCTCGGCCTCGTCGCCGACGCCCGCCGCCCGGGCGTTCTCGTCGCGGACGGCCTCGACGATCTCGGCGCGCTGGATGCGCGTGCTGCGCGGGGCATCGATCCCGATGCGGATGCTGTCGCCCTTGACGTCGAGGATCGTCACCTCGACATCGTCGCCGATCAGGATGCGCTCACCGATCCGCCTCGTCAACACCAGCATCACGCCAGACTATCGGGCGCGGTGCGCGCGAGGTGAGGCGTCGGGGAGAGGCGCCCGGCAGGACGCACGGAGATCTGCACGGATGCGGACGCATCCGGTCCGGACGCTGCGGCGATACGCAGATCTCCGTCGCTCGTGAAGGTCTCCGTCGCTCGTGGCGGCCAAGCGCGTGCGGACGGCGCGCTTGTCGGATCAGGCCGGCAGCGACGGCGTCGCGCGCGCCACCTCGCCGTCCCGCACGACACCCACCGTCTCGATCGCGAAGCCACCGGCGGTGGCCTCGTTGTACGACAGCACCGGGATGCCGTCGGTCTGGGCCGCGACCAGGCGCCGCACCGCGGGGCGCAGCGACGGCGCGCACACCAGCACGGGCTCGCCCAGCGCCGGGTCGACGTCGTCCACCGCCTGCTTCAGCGACTGGATCACGCCCTCGAGACGCGCCGGATCCAGCACGATGTGCGTGCCGTCCTCGCCCTGTCGCTGGCCCTCGAGCATCGCCTGCTCGAGCAGCGGGTTGATCATGATCACGCGCAGGGCGCCGTCCTGCGCGAAGCGCGCCGCGACGGCGGGGCCGAGCGCCGCGCGGGCGGCCTCGATGAGCCCCTCGGGGTCGGTGGAGACCTTCGCCCGCAGCGACAGCGCCTCGTAGATGCGCGCGAGGTCGTTGATCGGGATCCGCTCGGCGAGCAGCCCCGTCAGCACGCGCTGGATCTCGGCGAGCGACAGCTGGGCCGGCGTGAGCTCCTCGACCGCGGCGGGGCTGATCTGCTTGAGCCCGTCGGTCAGCTGGCGCACGTCCTCGCGGCTGAGCAGGCGGGCGGCACCCGTCTGCACGACGTTGGACAGGTGCGTGACGATCACGCTGGCGCGGTCGATCACGGTCGCGCCGGCGAGCTCGGCGCTGTGACGCATCTCCTGGGGGATCCACTTCCCCTCCAGCCCGAACACCGGGTCGAGCACCGCCGGACCGGGAAGGCCGTCGAGCCCGCCGCCGAGCGCGAGCACCGCGCCGGGAGGAGCGACGCCGCGCCCCGCCTCCACGCCCGCGATCCGGATGGCGTAGGTCGACGGCGGCAGCTCGATGTTGTCGCGCGTGCGCACGGGCGGCACGACGAACCCGAGCTCGAGGGCGATCTTGCGACGCAGCGCCTTGACGCGCGCGAGCAGGTCGTCCGGCCCGCCCGTCACGAGGTCGACCAGGTTCGGCGCCAGCATGATCTCCAGAGCGTGCACGCGCATCTTCTCCATGAGGTCCTCGGGGCGGTCCGACGCGGGCGCAGGCGCCGCCTGCAGCTGCTCGGCGTCGCGTCGCTGCTCGCCCGCCCTGATCCGCTGCGCGATGAGCAGCAGCGCCGCGCCGATCGCGAGGAACGGCAGCATCGGCATGCCCGGGATCAGCGCCATCGCGATCGCGGCGCATCCCGAGATCGTCAGCGCCCCGCGCGACTGCGCGAGCTGCGTCGCCGCCTGCGTGCCCATATCGTGCTCGGCGTTCGAGCGGGTCACGATCATGCCCGTCGAGACCGCCATCAGCAGCGCCGGGATCTGCGTGACCAGGCCGTCGCCCATGGTGAGGATGGCGTAGGTGTTCAGCGCCTCGTCGATGGTCATGCCGTGGTTGAGCATGCCGATGCAGATGCCGCCGACGATGTTGATGATGATGATCACCAGGCCCGCGATCGCGTCGCCCTTGACGAACTTCGACGCGCCGTCCATCGCGCCGTAGAAGTCGGCCTCGGCGGCGACCTCGGCGCGCCGCGAACGTGCCTCGGCGTCGGTGATCAGGCCCGCGTTGAGGTCGGCGTCGATCGCCATCTGCTTGCCGGGCATGGCGTCGAGCGTGAACCGCGCGCCGACCTCCGCCACGCGCTCGGCGCCCTTGGTGACCACGACGAACTGGATCACGACGAGGATCAGGAACACGACGGCGCCGATGATGATCGATCCGCCCACCGCGATCGTGCCGAACGCCTCGATCACCGCGCCAGCGTGCGCCTCGCCGAGGATCAGGCGCGTCGAGGCGACGTTCAGCCCCAGCCGGAACAGCGTCGCGACGAGCAGCAGCGATGGGAACGCCGAGAAGTCCAGCGGACGCTTGGCGAACATCGTGGTGAGCAGGATCACCAGCGCGAACATGATGTTCAGGATGATCAGCAGGTCCAGCAGCGGCGGCGGCACGGGCACGACAAGCAGCAGGATGATGCCGACCACGCCGACGGGGACGGCGAGGTTTTTCAGCAGGGTTCTCATGAGGTCCTCCCGGCGGGGGCGGGTCGTTCGGGCATCGAGTGCACGCCGCGCGCGGAGCCGCGGCGCTTGAGCGCGCCCACGAACACGAGCACGCGCGCGACGGCCGTGTACAGGTCGGTCGGGATCTCCTGGCCCAGCTCGCACGCGGCGTGCAGGGCGCGGGCGAGGGGGATGTCGCGCACCATCGGCACGCCTTCCTCCATCGCCTTCTCGCGGATGCGGTCGGCGATGATGCCGGCGCCCTTGGCGACGACCTTGGGCGCGGAGCGGCCCGGTTCGTACGTGAGGGCGACCGCGACGTGCGTGGGGTTGACGAGCACGACGTCCGCGCCGCCGACCGCGGCGATCATGCGATTGCGGCTCATCGCGAGCTGCCGCGCGCGACGCTGCGAGCGGATCAGAGGATCGCCCTCGTTGCTCTTGGACTCGTCCTTCACCTCGCGCTTCGTCATGCGCGTGTGCTTGGCGTTGCGGCGCATCACGACGAACACGTCGGCGATCGCGAGAGCCACGCCCACCGCCACGGCGACCTGCAGCACGGCGGCCGTGGCGCCGGCGGCCTGGGAGAGCAGGTGGCTGACCGACTGCCCGCCGCTGGCGGCGAGGGTGGGCATCAGGCTGGCGATCACGAGCCACAGCGCGCCGCCGATGGCGAGGGTCTTCAGCAGGGCCTTCGCGCCCTCCCACAGCGCCTGCGTCCCGAACACGCGGCGCAGGCCGGTGACGAGGTTGAACTGCTCGACCCGGCCGGTGAGCGGGCGCAGGTGGATCCCGCCCTGGGCGGCGGCGCCGAGCAGCGTGGCGATGACCACCGCGGCCAGGAGGGGGCCGAGCGTCGCGCCCATCGACTCCAGGCCGTCGGCGAGCACGGCCACGGCG
>NZ_JAPSJA010000235.1 GCF_031178525.1 Microbacterium sp. | reverse complement strand
AGCACGAAGTCGTCGTCGAAGCGGATGAAGTCGAGCATGCGGCCGCTGACGAGGTGGGCGACGCGCTCACCGGCCTCGCGCTCGGGGTAGATCACGTGGTTCGCACCCACGCGGGCGAGGATCTTGCCGTGCGACTGCGACACGGCCTTCGCCCAGATCTGCGGCACCTTGAGGTCGACGAGGTTCGCCGTGATCAGCACGGAGGCCTCGATGCTGGAGCCGACCGCGACGACCGCGACCTGGAAGTCCTGCGCGCCGATCTGCTTGAGCGCCTCGAGGTTGCGGGCGTCCGCCTGCACCGTGTGCGTGACCCGCTCCGACCACTTCTGCACGAGGCCGAGGTCCTCGTCGATCGCGAGCACATCGCGATCCAGCCGGTCCAGTTCGCCCGCGCACGCGGCGCCGAACCGACCGAGCCCGATCACCAGGACGGGGGCGTCGCTGCGGATCTGCTCAACCAACGATCGGCCTCTCGACGGGCAGCGAGTACAGCTGCCGGCTGGATGTCGCGGCGACCGCCGCGGCAAGTGTGACTGTACCAACGCGGCCCATGAAGATCGTCACGGCCAGCACGTAGGCGGCCGAGTCGGGGAGTTCGGCCGTGAGGCCCGTCGAGAGACCGACGGTGGCGAAGCCCGAGATGACGTCGAACAGCACCATCGCGATGGGCGCCTGCGTGATCTGCGCGATCACGATGGTCGCCAGGGCGACGATCGTGGCGCCCCACGCCACGACCGCGACCGCGACGCGCTGCACGTCGCTCGGGATCCGGCGGCCGAACGCCTCGACGCTCGTGCGTCCCTTCGCCTCCGACCACACGCCGAGAGCGAGCACCGCGAGCGTGGTGACCTTGATGCCGCCCGCGGTCGACGCCGATCCGCCGCCGACGAACATGAGCATGGATCCGACCACCATGGAGGACCCGTGCAGCTCGCTGATGTCGACGACCGAGAAGCCGCCGGATCGCGTCATGGCCGAAAGGAACAGAGACTGGAACGTCGTGTCCCACGCGTCGCGGTGTCCGAGTGTCCCGGGGTTCAGGTACTCGAGCGCCACGAAGGCGACCGCGCCGGCGAAGAACAGCACCGCGGTGGTGACGAGCGTGAGCTTGACGTGCAGGTTCCAGCGGCGGGGCGTGAACAGCTGCTTCGACAGCACGTAGATCACAGGGAAGCCGATGCTCCCCAGGAACACGCTCAGCATGATCACGGAGAGGAAGAAGTAGTCGTGCTGGAACGGCTCGAGGCCGCCGACGTTCAACGTGAAGCCCGTGTTGGTGAACGACATCGCGGCGTACTGCGGCGCCATCCACAGCGCGTCGGGCCAGTCGTAGCCGGCCATCAGGATCGACGGGACCAGCAGGACCGCGACGGCGCCCTCGATGATGACGGTGGACAGGGCGACGGTCCGCAGCAGCTGTCCCACCTCGCCCAGGCGGACGGTCTGGCTCTCGTGCACGGGTCCGCCGTGCGATCGCAGCGGGTTCGTGTCGCCGGCCGCGATGAGCTTGGCGCGCAGGCCGAGCTTGCGCGAGACGATCAGGCCGAGCAGCGATGCCAGGGTCAGTGCGCCCATGCCGCCGATGTTGACGCCGACGAACACGACCGCATGGCCGAACGGCGACCAGTGGGTCGCCATGTCGACCGTCGTCAGTCCCGTCACGCAGATCGTCGACATCGCGGTGAACAGCGCATCCGACAGAGGAGTCACGCTGCGGTCGGCGGAGGCGATCGGCAGGGAGAGCAGCCCCGTGAAGATGAGCACGAGCGACGCGAACACGAGGATCGCGAAGCGGGAGGGGGAGGACGTGGTGAGGTCGCGAAGGGCCTCTCCGAAGCGGGCCCATGCCGCGCGCGGCACGAACGGCGTGCCTGGCGACATCCCCTCCCCCTTCGTACAGGCCGGACCGATCCGGATCATGGTACTCCGCATGGCACCCCGCTACCCTGGCCACATGGCGGACATCTTCGACGTGATCGCGGACGGCACGAGACGCGAGATCCTGCAGCTCCTGCTGCGACGGTCGTCGGAGGCAGTCACCGGCACGAGCGTCTCGCAGATCGTCGCCGCGCTCGGCGTCAGTCAGCCCACCGTCTCGAAGCACCTCAAGGTGCTGCGCGAGTCGGGCCTCGTCACGGTGCGCGAGGAGGGACAGCACCGCTACTACAGCCTGTCTCCCGAGCCGCTCGAGCAGGTGGATGACTGGCTGGTGCCGTTCTTCGTCACGGAGGGCGACTTCGAGGACGTGGCCGAACTCGGCGCGCCCGCGCTGCCCGAGCCCGCCGCGCGCGCAGCCGAGGCCGTGGGCCGCGCCGCCGCATCCGCCAAGAACGTCGTGCAGTCCGCACTCAAGCGCCTCGGGGCATAGACCCGCCGGTCGTGCGGCGCGGGGCATATCCCGCGGGTTCCAGCTCGCTCTGAGCGGGAACCCGCGAGACCTCACGGGCACCGTGACTCATCGCCGCAGGTCGATGTTTCGCGAGCGGGATGAGGTCTGATGGCGGGAGACCACTCGGGCCCGCGCGGGGTCAGCGCCCGCGCGACGCTCAGCGCCGGCCGGCCCTGCGCCGGAACAGCCAGGCGCCGAACGCGACCGCGATCGCCAGGATCGCGACGCACCATCCGACCGCCCAGGCCGGATCTGAGCCCGCATCCCCGCCCAGCAGCAGCGCGCGAATCGTGTCGATCACGGGCGTGAGGGGCTGGTGTGCGGCGATCGGCTCGAGCCAGTCGGGCATGCTCTCGACCTGAACGAACGCGCTCGAGACGTACGGCAGGAACAGCAGGACGAAGCCGTAGGCGCTTGCCGCCTCGGGGCTGCCCGATGCCAGTCCGATGGCCGCGAACAGGTAGGTGAGAGCCAGGATGTAGAGCGCGATGAGGCCGGCGGTGCCGAGCCATTCGAGGGGTCCCGCCGTGGGGCGGAACCCGACGAGCAGCGCGACGCCCACCACGACTGCCGTCGCGACGAGGTTGCGCAGCAGGCTCGAGACCACGTGCCCCGTGAGCACGGCGCCCGCCCGGATCGGCATCGTCCGGAAGCGGTCCATGATCCCGTTCGTCATGTCGCGCGCGACGTACATCGCGGTCGAGCTCGCGCCGAAGCCCGCGCAGGTCAGGATGGCTCCCGGAACGACGAAGTCGACGTAGTGCCCCGACGGGTCGATCGCGCCGCCGAACACCCAGGTGAACATCAGCATCAGGATCACCGGCAGCATGATCGCCATCAGGAGCGATTCGCCGTCGCGCAGCGAGTGCCGCAGGCTCCGGCCGATGAACACCGCCTCGGCGGTGAGACCGCCCGGTACGCGGCGTGCGGGAAGTGTCAGGGCGGTCATGCGAGCTCCTTCTGGGTCTCGGGTCGCGCCCCGGCGGGAGCGGAGCCCTCGGTGAGCGCGAGGAAGACGTCGTCGAGCGTCGGCCGGCGGACCGAGATGCTGCCCTCCGTGCCCCGGGCGGCGATCGTGTCGAGCGCCCGGCGAACGCCGGCGACCGTCCCGTCCGCGGCCACGGCGTCGATCACGTTGCCGTCCGCATCGTGCAGCTCGACGGTCTCGCCACCCACCCGTGACTTCAGCTGGGCCGCCGTGCCGAGTGCGGCGATCCGGC
>NZ_JAPSJA010000234.1 GCF_031178525.1 Microbacterium sp. | reverse complement strand
GGGGTCATCCTGAACCCGGAGCTGTGGATGACGCCGCCGATCCCGGGTGAGCCGGACGAGGACGAGGAGTCGGAGGGCTGCCTGTCGTTCCCCGGCGAGCGGTTCCCGCTGCGCCGCTCGGAGCGCGTGCGGGTGACCGGCATCGACCTCGACGGCGAGCCGGTGACCATCGCGGTCGACGGGTGGCGGGCGCGAATCATGCAGCACGAGTTCGACCACCTGGACGGCGTGCTCTACATCGACCGGCTGACCGGGTCGGACGCGAAGCTCGTGCAGAAGATCGCCCGCAAGCGCGGATGGGGACGCCCTGGCGCGAGCTGGATGCCGGGCGTGGACGACCTCGAGGGCTGACCGGCACGGCACGCGGTTCCCGGCCGCGCGGCGGCTCGCCCGACGTGCGCGCGGGGGTCTACTGTGAGCGCAGGACCGGTCGCACCGGACCCGGATCCGCCCCGAACAGGAGACGCGCCATGAGCCGCAGCCCCGCTGCCCGCCTCGCGGCGGCATCGGGCGTCCTCGCGTTCGCTCTCGCGCTGGCAGGATGCGCCGCCATCGGGGACCTGCTCGGCGGCGGCAGCCCGCAGCGCGACGAGGAGACCAACCAGGTCACCGAAGGCGGCGATGTGGACGTGTTCGAGCTCGAGGTCGGCGATTGCCTGAAGCTCGGAGAGACGGGCGAGCTGTCCTCCGCTGCGGTCGTGCCGTGCGGCGAGCCCCACACCGAGGAGATCTTCCACGAGTTCGAGATGGAGGACGGGGACTGGCCCGGAGAGGACGCCGTCGAGAAGGCCGCGGATGAGGGCTGCTACGGGGCGTTCGAGAGCTTCGTCGGCAAGGCGTACGAGGATTCGACCCTCGACTACGTCTTCCTCTCCCCGCTCGAGGACGGCTGGAACGACCCGAGCGTGAAGGACCGGCTCGTGCAGTGCGTGATCTACGAGCCCACCGACGGCGGGGCCAAGGAGATCACCGGCTCGCTCGAGGGCGCCGCCCGCTGACGACCTCTGCCGGCGGCGTCGGCGCGTTCAGGACCCGGTCGACGGGGTGAACGAGTCGATGGCCCTCGCGACGACCCGCGCCATCGGCATGCGGATCAGATGGTCGCCGCCGCGCACCTTGTGCACGGTGACGTGGCGCATCCTCTCGATGACGCGCAGCGCACCCGGGACGAGGAACGGATCGAGCGTTCCGTAGATCACCTCGATAGGTACGTCCGTGGCGGCGGCGTCGGTGATCACGGTCTGCGTCTCGATCGCATTCTGGAGCGAGAGCACGAAGGCGTTCCAGTTCCTCTCGCTGACCTCGAACGCGTCGCGGATCGGCGACAGTCGTGCGAGCAGCGCCGCATTGCGGAGCGTGAACTGGCGCTTGCGGCGCAGGAACTCGTACACCCGGCGGTAGAGGCTCATGGCGGCGCGGTCCACGGGGTCTCCGACGATGTCCGGCGGCAGATACACGGGCGGGCTGACGAGCACGAGCCCCGTCAGGGAAGACGATCGGCGGGCCGCGAAGCGGGTCGCGATGAGCGCGCCCATGGAGTGACCGACGAGCACGAAAGGCTCCCGAACCCGCAGCCGCGCGAGGGTGCGCTCGAGGTAGAGCACGTGCTCGTCCAGCGTGAACGTCGCCGACGGCGGTGCCGGCGAGGCGCCGAAGCCGAGCAGATCCATCGCGATCACCCGGTGGCCGGGCTGAACGAGCGGCACCACGTTCTCGAACGTCGTGTACGACGACGCGATGCCGTGCACCAGCACGACGGCCGGCCCATCCCCTTCATCCACGGCGACGTGGAGCGGCGGCCGGCGTCGCGCGGCGAGCCGATCCCGCAGCGCGGCCACGAGGTTCATTCGCGGCCCCGGAGGGCACACGGCGAGCTCCCGCACTCGCGGCTCTGCCGCCCGCCTCGGGAGGCGTCAGGACGCCGGAAGGCGGATGCGCGGCGTGCGGCGGCGGACATGCGCCCACCCTAGCCGCGCGTCGCCGCGTCGCCGGCCGCGCAAACCGACCGGCGATCCGCGCCGAATAGCGGTCACCGGGTTTGCGTGCGCTCGTGGACGAGAGTTGCTCGGGCGTCGACGTGAGCGCGTTCACGCTGGGCGCCCGGCGAAGGCATCGCTGACCGGAGGAGGGAGGCCTGTACGGCATGCTTGTGGACATGGGGATCGACGGCGTCGAGGTGCGCGAGGACGGGGAGGCGTCGGTCGATCACGTCGGGCTTCTTCTCCAGCGCATCGCCGGCGGCGATCAGGGGGCATTCGCCGAGCTGTACGACATGCTCTCGCCGCGCGTGTTCGGTCTGATCCTGCGTGTGCTCGTCGACCGGGCGCAGAGCGAAGAGGTGCTGCAGGAGGTCTTCCTCGAGCTGTGGCAATCCGCTTCGCGGTTCGCTCCGAATCAAGGGCAAGGACGATCCTGGATCCTGACCATCGCACACCGCAGGGCGGTCGACAGGGTGAGGGCGTCGCAGGCGAGCACGGATCGCGACACCCGTATCGGGATCCGTGACGCGAGCGTCGCCTTCGACGGCGTGGCCGAGGAGATCGAGTTGCGGCTCGACGCACAGCAGGTGGTGGGAGCGCTGCGCGGACTGCCGCATGCGCAGCGGGAGGCGATCGTCCTCGCGTACTACGGCGGTTACTCTCAGAGCGAGGTCGCCGCGCTTGTCGGTGCGCCGCTGGGAACAATCAAGACGAGGATGCGCGACGGACTGTCGCGCCTGCGAACGGAACTGGGGGTGAGTGCATGAACGAGCGGGACTTCGAGGAGCTGGCGGCCGGCCACGCCCTGCATGCGCTCGGTCCGGAGGACGAAAGCGCCCTGCACGAGGCGACGCAGCGGGACCCGGAGCGGGCCGCGCGCGCAGCCGACGACGCCGCTACGGCGGCGCGGCTCGCCGACGCGGTCGCGGACGTCGCTCCCCCGCCGCGCATCCGCGCCGAACTTCTCGCCCGCATCGCCGCCGAGCCGAACCAGCCCGCCGCGGGGGGAGCCGGCGAGCCGGACCGGGCGGCCGTGGTCGGAGAGACCGCAGAATCACTCGAGGCGGCCGACGGGCCGCGGCAGCGCGCGGGCGGCCGCGCCGCATGGGGGGCGCGGGCGTGGTTCACGTTGGCGGCATCCCTCGTGCTGCTCGCGGGAGCCGGTGCCGGCGCCGTGGTGGCCGCGCAGTGGTTCAACCGGCCGGCGGCGGTCGTGGCGCTGGACAGGATCGAAGACGCCCCCGACGCGCGCTCGGCGGCGGCGCCGGTCGCCGGCGGCGGAGAGGCGATCCTGCACTGGTCGGTCGAACTCGGCCAGGCGGTGCTCGTCTCGGAGCGTCTCCCGCAGATCGCCACCGACAGGCAGTTCGAGCTCTGGTACGTGCGCGCCGACGAGGCGATCCCCGCAGGTGTCTTCGACGCCGACGATTCACGCTCGGCGGCGGCGCTGCTGGAGGAGGGCATGCAGCCCGGCGACGTGATAGCCGTGACGGTCGAGGCGCAGGGCGGATCACCCACGGGCACGCCCACGACCGATCCGATCGTCGCCATCCCGACGGGCTGATCCCCCTCACACCTTCCCGCCCCTGATCGGCGCCCCTACAGTGACACTCATGAGCGCCGATCGCCCC
>NZ_JAPSJA010000233.1 GCF_031178525.1 Microbacterium sp. | reverse complement strand
CCCACGGCCGCCTGCACCGCGCTCTCGGCGCGCCGCACGCGGCGCTGCGCGAAGGTCTCGGCCGCGAAGCGCGCGTGCACGCGGTCCTGTCCCTCCTCGACGCCGACGATGATGTACGCGGCGGCGATCAGCAGCACCTGCGCCGACAGGTTCACCCACAGCAGCAGCGCGATCAGCGACGCGAAGGAGGCGAGCAGCGGGTTGGAGCCGGCGCCGCTGATGAACAGCCCCGACAGCTGCTGCAGCACGACGAGGCCCACGCCGCCGAGGACGGCGCCCGCCCACACCGCGCGAGGAGCCGCCCTCACTCCCGACAGCATCCAGAACATGACGGCGATCATGATCGCGTCCAGCGCGAGCGTGATGAGCACCGTGAACACGCGCGTCAGCACGACCGCGATGCCGGTCTGCCCGGCGCCGATCCAGTCGAGCACGGTCGTGACGAAGGCCGAGCCGAGGAATGTCGAGACGGCGGCCGCCAGCAGCAGTCCGCCCAGGATGATCGCGAACAGCAGGTCGCGCAGGATCACCACGATGGGCGACGACGTCGCGTGCGTGGTGCCCGCCATCATGCGGATAGAGGTGCGCAGGGCGCCGACCGCGCCGATCGCCGCTGCCAGCAGACCGACGAGCGAGATGATTCCCGCGAGCGTGAAGCTGGCGGGCTCCTGCAGCGCCTCGGTGTCGATGATGCCGTCTTCGCCCACGAGCCCCGGGATGACGTTGTCGACCGCGGCGACGAGCGCCTGCCAGAGCTCGGGCTGCCCGGTGAGCCAGATGGCCGCGATCGAGAAACCCAGCAGCACGCCCGCGAAGATCGAGAAGAGCGCGCGGTAGGTGACGGCGCCGGCCAGAAGCGCGCCCTGCTGCTCGGAGTAGAGGAGGAAGGCGCGCACGGGCTTCCGGGCCAGCGCCCACGCGATCAGCACCTTGACCTTCGCCATCAGACCAGCCATGCGGCTCAGGCTATCCGTGGCGATCGCCGGGGCCGAGACGCTTGACACCCCGCTACGCGAGCAGGCCCGCCCAGGCGCCGAAGATCATCCACGGTCCGAAGGCGATGTGGGCGTCGCGGCTCACGCGACCGGTCGCCAGCAGCGCGGCCGCGTGCGCGCCGCCGACGATGAAGGCGGTGATCGCCCCCAGGGCGAGCTCTGTCCAGCCGTGCCAGGCCAGCAGCATCCCGAGCAGCGCGGCGAGCTTGACGTCCCCGCCGCCGAGTCCGGCAGGCACTGCCAGCCCCAGCAGGAGGTAGAGCCCGAACAGCGCGAGCCCGCCGATCGCGGCCCGCCCGAGCGGCGCGGAATCGCCCGCCAGCGCCGCCACGAGTCCGAGCGTCGCCGCCAGCCCGATGGCCGACGTGAGCACGATCGCATCGGGCAGGCGGTGCTGGTCGATGTCGATGCGGATCAGGATGAGCGACACGACGAGGAGCGCCGCGTGCGCCGCGGCCAGCAGGATCTCGCTCGCGGTCATCCGTGCCTCATGGGTCGAGGCTAGGCAGATCCGGCGCCCCGCCGCGGCGGGCTGTGGACAAGTCTCAGAGCTCGAGCACGTCGAGGTGCACGGTCGCGACCTGTCCCTCGGAGAGCCCCTCGCCATCGCGCACGGCGCGCTTCAGCGGCAGCGCGTACGTCTCGCTCCCCGGGAAGATCGACGTGCGCCAGGTGGTGCCGCCGATGCGGGCCTCGACGCGCAGCGACCCGAATCCGCGCGGCGGCGCCGGCAGCTCGCGCAGATCGCTCGAGATGTCGGCCGGCACGTCGACGAAGAACCACGACTGCGTACGCGCCTGCCAGCGGTAGACCTTCGCCTCGAACTCGATGCGCACGCCCATGCCATCAGCGTACTGACGGCCTCGGACGTCACTCCCCCATGCGGTTGCGGGTGCGCATGGCCCGCTCGGCCTCGCGCTTGTCCTGCCGCTCGCGCAGGGTCTGACGCTTGTCGAACTCGCGCTTGCCCTTCGCGACGCCGATCTCGATCTTCGCGCGGCCGTTGAGGAAGTACAGCTTGAGCGGCACCAGCGTGTAGCCGCCCGCCGACACCGCATGGCTGAGCTTGACGATCTCGTCCTTGTTCAGCAGAAGCTTGCGGATCCGCTTCGACGAGTGGTTCGTCCAGCTCCCCTGCGAGTACTCGGGGATGTGCACGGCGTCGAGGAACGCCTCGCCGCCGTTGATGTAGGCGTACCCGTCGCTGAGGTTCGCGCGCCCCTGACGCAGCGACTTGACCTCGGTCCCGGTGAGCACGAGGCCCGCCTCGTACGTCTTCTCGATCGTGTACTCGTGGCGGGCGCGACGGTTGGTCGCGACGACCTTCTCACCCTGTTCCTTCGGCATGTGCTCACCTCCCGTGTTCGCGCACAGCCCTCCATCCTATCCCGGAGGAGCCCGCCCCGCGTGTGACGCGAGATTTCGCTTCCCTTGCCGGCTCGGACGCCGGGCCGCTTTCATTCAGGGATGACCCGGCAGATCCGTTTCAACGCATTCGACATGAACTGCGTCGCCCACCAGTCCTCAGGGCTCTGGCGTCACCCGAAGGACCGCTCGCGGCAGTACAACACGCTGGAGTACTGGACCGAGCTCGCGAAGCTGCTCGAGAGCGGCACGTTCGACGGCATCTTCATCGCGGATGTGCTCGGCACGTACGACGTCTACGGCGGCACGAACGAGGCCGCGATCCGCAACGGCGCGCAGGTGCCCGTGAACGACCCGATCCTGCTGGTGAGCGCGATGGCCGCGGTCACCGAGAACCTGGGATTCGGCATCACGGCCGGCACCGCGTTCGAACACCCCTACCCGTTCGCGCGGCGTCTGACGACGCTCGACCATCTCACGAGGGGCAGGGTCGGGTGGAACGTCGTCACGGGCTACCTGCCGAGCGCCGCCCGCAACATGGGTCAGGACGATCAGTTGAAGCACGACGACCGGTACGACCACGCGGACGAGTACGTCGAGGTGCTCTACAAGCTCTGGGAGGGGTCCTGGGAGGACGACGCGGTGATCGAGGATCGCGAGAACGGGGTGTTCACCGATCCCGCCAAGGTCCATCCGATCGGCCACGAGGGGACGCACTTCACGGTGCCGGGGATCCACATCTCCGAGCCGTCGCCGCAGCGCACGCCGGTGATCTACCAGGCGGGTGCTTCGCCGCGCGGCGTGCGCTTCGCGGCTGAGAACGCGGAGGCGATCTTCGTGGCGGCCCCGTCGAAGGAGGTGCTCGCCGGCACGGTGAAGCGGATCCGTGACGGGCTCGAGGCGGCCGGCCGCGACCGCTACGACGCGAAGATCTACACCCTGCTGACGGTGATCACCGCCGCGACGCACGAGGAGGCGGTCGCCAAGCACGCGGAGTACCTGGAGTACGCAAGCCCGGAGGGCGCGCTGACCTTCCTGTCGGGCTGGATGGGCGTGGACCTGTCGCAGTACCGCCCCGACGAGCCCGTCGGCAACGTCGAGTCGAACGCGATCCAGTCGGTGCTGCACCACTTGCAGGAGGAGGCCGACCTCGGCCGCGAGTGGACGGTGGGCGACCTCGGCAGGCACAACGCGATCGGCGGCCTCGGCCCCACCGTCGTCGGCTCCGGCGTGGAGATCGCCGACGAGCTGCAGTCGTG
>NZ_JAPSJA010000232.1 GCF_031178525.1 Microbacterium sp. | reverse complement strand
ACGCGCGCCCGGCTCCTCAGCCGCGAAGCGCGCGTGATCGCATCAGGCCGACTCGAGGATCGCCGTCGCGGCGAGACCGCCGGCGGCGCAGACCGAGATCAGCGCCCGGGCCGGCCGTCCGGTGTCCGCCGCGCGGGCGGCGACCAGCTTGGCCGCCGTCGCGAGGATGCGGCCGCCCGTGGCGGCGAACGGGTGGCCCGCCGCGAGCGAGGAGCCGTTGACGTTGAGCTTCGCGCGGTCGACGGTGCCGAGCGCGCCGTCCAGGCCGAGCTCGGTGCGGCAGTAGTCGTCGTCCTCCCACGCGGCCAGGGTCGTGAGCACGGTCGCCGCGAAGGCCTCGTGGATCTCCACGAAGTCGAAGTCGTCGAGCGTGAGCCCGTTGCGCGCGAGCAGGCGCGGCACCGCGTGCGCTCCGCCCATCAGCAGTCCCTCGCGTCCGCCGACGAAGTCCACGCCAGCCGTCTCGGCGTCCACGAAACGCGCCAGCACCGGAAGGTCGCGCGACAGCGCCCACTCTCGCGACGCGAGCAGCACGGTCGAGGCGCCGTCCGTCAGGGGCGTCGAGTTGCCGGCCGTCATGGTCGGCGCGGCGTCCAGGTCCTTGCCGAACACGGGAGACAGCTTGGCGAGCTTGGCCATGGATGTGTCCGCGCGCAGGTTGTCGTCCCTGCTCAGACCGCGGAACGGCGTCACCAGGTCGTCGAAGAACCCGGCTTCCCACGCCGCCGCGAGGCGCAGATGGCTGTTCAGCGCGATCTCGTCCTGCGCCTCGCGGGTCACGCCCCAGCGCGCGGTCGTGATCGCCTGGTGCTCGCCCATCGACAGGCCCGTGCGCGGCTCATCCGTCGACGGCGTGAGCGGCTTCAGGTGCGCGGGCCGCAGCGCCCCGAGCGCCCTGAGCCGATCGGGCAGCGTCTTCGCGCGCGACAGCCTCATCAGCACGCGGCGCAGGCCCTCGCTCACCGCGATCGGGGCGTCCGAGATCGTGTCGGCGCCTCCGGCGACGCCCGACTCGATCTGACCGAGCCGGATCTTGTTGGTCACCGCGATCGCCGCCTCGAGCCCGGTGGCGCACGCCTGCTGCAGGTCGTACGCGGGCGTCTGCGGGGACAACGAGGAGCCGAGCACGCTCTCGCGGATCAGGTTGAAGTCGCGCGAGTGCTTCAGCACCGCCCCGCCCACCACCTCGCCGAGGCGCTCGCCCTCGAGGCCGAACCGCGTGACGAGCCCCTCGAGAGCGGCCGTGAACATCACCTGGTTCGAGAGGTCGGCGTACCTCTTGCCGGCCCGGGAGAACGGGATCCGGTTGCCGCCGACCACGAAGGCGTCGCGCGCTGCGGAGGCGGGGGTCTCAGCCGTTGAGCTCATGTGCCGATCGTCTCACGCGGCTTGACGGGTGGGGCCGGCCTCGGTGACGCCCGCCGGTTCCTGGCGTCGGCAGGACGGCTCTGCCAGAGTGAGCGGTGACGAGGGAGATCGCATGTCGACAGCCACCGAGGCGCTTCAGATGCCGCTCCGCCGTGACGCCTTCCGACAGGTTCACAGGCTGCTGCGGACGGCGCTGTGCTGGTGGGTCCTGTACTCGCTGTTCACCGTGAGCTCCCGAGGCCGGTGCTACGCGCCCGAAGGCGAGCTGAGCGCGACGGGCGAGACCTGCGAGACGTGGACCCTGGGGCCGAGCCCCTTCGTCGGCCTCGCGATCGCGGGATTGGTGATCTGGACCGTCGGCTGGATCGCGCGGGGCACGCAGAACGACGCGCAGGCCGATCGACTGCTCGAGAGCGCGCGCGGCCGGGTCGTCGTGATGGCCCTGGGTTCCCTGCTCATCGCGCAGATCTGGTTCTGGGCGATGCCCGCGCCCGGCGCCACGGACACCGTCTTTTTCCCCTTCCCGTTCGGCGCGGTGACGATCGTCACCTCCTGACGGGGACGAGAGGCGCAGCACCGCTCAGGTATCTTGAAGTCGAGAGAATCGGCGCGCCGCTGCACCGCGCGAGCCGCCGATCGGCTGACGACCACAGGAGCTTCTTCCGCATGTCGAAGATCATCTACACGCACACCGACGAGGCGCCCCTGCTGGCGACGTACTCGTTCCTGCCGATCGTCGCGAGCTACGCGGCAAAGGCGGGCATCGAGCTGGAGACCCGCGACATCTCGCTCGCCGGCCGCATCCTCGCGCAGTTCCCGGAGCGCCTCACGGAAGAGCAGCGGATCGGCGACGCGCTGAGCGAGCTCGGTGAGCTCGCCCACGACCCCGCGGCGAACATCATCAAGCTGCCGAACATCTCCGCGTCCGTGCCTCAGCTCGAGGCGGCGATCGCCGAGCTGCAGGCCCTCGGCTACGACGTGCCCGATTACCCGGGCAACCCGCAGACCGAGGAGGAGAAGGACTTCGCCGCCCGCTATGACAAGGTCAAGGGCTCGGCCGTGAACCCCGTCCTGCGTCAGGGCAACTCGGACCGCCGGGCTCCCGCCTCGGTCAAGGCCTACGCGAAGGCGCACCCGCACTCGATGGGCGCCTGGAGCGCGGACTCGAAGACCGCCGTCGCGACGATGGGCCGCGACGACTTCCGCTCGAACGAGAAGTCGGTGATCATCCCGTCCGACGACACGCTCCGGATCGAGCACGTCGGCCAGGACGGATCCGTCACGGTGCTCAAGAGCGACCTGAAGGTGCTCGCGGGCGAGGTCGTCGACTCCACGTTCATGAGCGCGAAGGCGCTCGACGCGTTCCTCGCCGAGCAGGTCGAGCGCGCCAAGGCGGACGGCGTGCTGTTCTCGGTGCACCTGAAGGCGACCATGATGAAGGTCAGCGACCCGATCCTGTTCGGGCACGTGGTCAAGACGTTCTTCAAGCCCGTGTTCGACACGTACGGCGCCGACCTCGCCGCGGCCGGGCTGTCGGCCAACGACGGTCTCGGCGCGATCTACGCCGGCCTGGACGCGCTGCCGGGCGGCGCCGAGATCAAGGCCGCGTTCGACGCCGCCCTGAACGACGGCCCCGCGCTGGCGATGGTCAACTCCGACAAGGGCATCACCAACCTGCACGTCCCGAGCGACGTCATCGTCGACGCGTCGATGCCGGCGATGATCCGGATCGGCGGCCACATGTGGGGCCCCGACGGCAAGGAGGCCGACACGCTCGCGGTCATCCCCGACTCGTCCTACGCGGGGATCTACCAGGCCGTGATCGACGACTGCAAGGCGAACGGCGCGCTGGACCCCGCCACCATGGGCACCGTGCCGAACGTCGGCCTGATGGCTCAGGCGGCAGAGGAGTACGGCTCGCACAACAAGACCTTCGAGATCGGCGCGCCCGGCATCGTCCGGATCGTCAACGCGGCGGGCGAGGCGCTCACGGAGCACGAGGTCGAAGCCGGCGACGTGTGGCGTGCGTGCCAGACCAAGGACGCCGCGATCCGCGACTGGGTCAAGCTCGCCGTGACCCGCGCGCGCCTGTCGAGCACCCCCGCGGTGTTCTGGCTCGACGCGACGCGCGCGCACGACGCGAACCTGATCGCGAAGGTCGAGGAGTACCTGGGCGAGCACGACACCGACGGTCTGGAGCTGCACGTCATGGCCCCCGCCGAGGCGACGCTGTTCTCGCTCGCGCGGATCCGCCAGGGCCTCG
>NZ_JAPSJA010000231.1 GCF_031178525.1 Microbacterium sp. | reverse complement strand
CGCGCGCCAGGCGGAGGAGGCCGTAGAACGCGAGCGCGCTCACGAGCGCGGCGAGGGTGTCGGTGTAGACGGAGCCGCCCAGGCGCACGAACCACACCGAGAGCCCGACGACCAGTGCGGATGCCAGACCGATGCCCGCCACCTGCGGCACCATCAGGCGTCCGATCGCGCGCACCGTATAGAGCAGAGCCACCGACAGGGCGACCATCACGAAGCGTCCGGCCATGCCGGCGCCCTCGATGTTCCCCGCGTCGGCCAGCGGGCCGACGAACGGCGCCAGCAGCAGGTACAGCAGCGGCGGGTGGTGGGCGGTCCACTGCACCGGCGGGTGCACGCCCACCGTGTTCTGCAGCTCGAGCCCATCCTCGAACACGGGGAGGCGCCCGTGCCACACCTGCAGCGCGTAGTCGACGTGCGCGGCCTCGTCGCCGCTGGAGTAGATGGGCGACGCCATCGCGTAGGCGAACGGGCCGCCGAGGCCGAGCAGCACGAGCGCCGCGTGCTCGAGCCATGCGCGGACGCGCAGCGCGGTGCTCACTTCGCCGCCCTGAGGCGTCGGCGTGCGAGGCGCGTCTCGGCCCCGCCGACCGCGGCGAAGCCGAGGTCGACGACGGTCAGCAGCACACGGCTCAGCAGTACGAGGGTGACGATCTCGGCCGACGCGAGCGTGCCCGCCAGCGCGGCGGCGAGCACGACCTCGCGGACGCCGGCACCGGCGGGGGCGATCACGAACAGGAAGCCGATCACCCATGCCAGCGCGTATCCGCCGATGCACTGGATCACGGTGTGCACGGTCGCCGGGGCCCCGAGGCCGATCGCGAGCGCGGCCACAGCGGTGCCTGCCACGATCCACGCCAGCGCGGCCCACAGCGTCGCGACGCCCACACCGCGCGTCGAGAGCATGCCGCCGGGCGTCTCGAGCGGCTCGAGTCGCAGCACGCGCCACGCGAATCCGATGACACGGTTCATCACGGGGGGCACGAGCAGCACCAGCAGGGGCACGCCCAGCCACATCAGCCACGCCCAGTCGGCGAGCGCCGGCGTGGGTGCGATCAGGAAGCCGAGCGCGCCGATCCCGACGCCCGACACGAGCGAGATCAGCAGCGCGACCGTCATGGCCGCGACCGAATGGCGGGCGGGGATGCCGTGCGCCCGGCCGAGGTCGGCCGCTGCGGCGATGTTCCACACGCCACCCGGGATGTACTTCGCGATCTGGCTCACGCCGAACAGCGCGACGGCGGGCCGCAGCGCGATCGGATGGCCGAGGTCGTGCAGGATGCGACGCCACGACTCCAGCGTGAGCCCCACGTACACGGCGCTCGCGATCAGCGCGAGCAGCGGCGACCACGCGGGCATCCGCGCGAGCGCAGCGACGATCTCGTTCCAGCGGGTCCCGACGAAGTACGCCGCGAACGCGAGCGCGAGCGCGAGGAACGCCCACTTCACGACGGGCGAGCGCAGGACCCCGAGGACCCGCTTCATCGGGTCTCGCCGGTCGGGCGGAGGCGCGCATGCAGCGGCATCACGACATCGCGGGCGCGGAAGCCCTCGGCGGTGTCCGCCGCAGCCTTGCGCGCGGCCGCCACGCGCTCACGCGACGTCGCGAGCCCCGCGATCACGTCGGCCAGCGCGGCGGCATCGCCCGGCTCGGCGTACAGCGCGGCCTCGCCGAAGGCCGCGCGCTGCGGGGGCGTGTCTCCCGTCACGATCGCGCATCCGGCCGCGGCCCCCTCGTACACCTTGTTGGGCACGACGCGGCGCGCCTTGCCCGACGTGCCGAACACGCCCAGACACACGTCGTGCCGCGCGACCAGCGCCGGCAGCTCGTGCGCGTCCACCCAGTCGGTCCACGTCACGGCCGGCAGATCCCCGGCCGCCACGCGGGCCTTTTCGTAGTCCTGACCCGTGCCGACGATCGTGGCCGTGAAGTCCGCGCCGGCCTCGTGCGCGCGGCGCAGGGCCGCGGCGATCGTCGGCGCGCCCTGCAGCGGCGTGAACAGCCCGAAGAAGATCAGCGACAGGGGAGCTTCCTGCGCGTCCTGCCGCGCGGCACGCGCGTCGAACCACTCGGCGCGGGCGCCGACCGGCACGTGCACGCCCTTCGAGCGGTCGGGGAGCATCGCGAGGTGCTCGACGGTGTCGACGATCACGATGTCCGCCGCATTCAGCGCGCGCATGTCGAGGCCGCGCAGCAGTCGCACACGCAGGCCCTGTGCGCCGCGGTCCTGCGCCGTGTCGCCTGCGAAGATCAGGTGATCGAGCACGATCGTCGAGCCGCGGAAGAGCCGCCGCGCCAGCAGCACGTCGAAGTGACCCATGTAGCCGACGAGCACGGCGTCGGGCACGACGCCCGTCTTCAGGAGGGCGCGCGCGTCGCGGCGCAGGGCGATCCAGCACGTGAGCAGGCGCCACGCCAACGCGGGCAGCCGCCACGGCTGCTTCAGCATGCGCACCCGCTCGGCCGTGCTGAAGCCCAGTGGATGGTTGAGCTCGCGCACCTCCTCGCCGCGCTCGCGCAGCCCGTCGACGATGATGCCCACGCGAGGGTGCTTGACGGCGTCGTAGGTGCCGAACGAGACGATCACGAGGTCGTCCGGGCTGATCCCGCGCTCTCCGGCTGAAGCTCGACGGGCACCGGGCGCACCTCGGGCGCCGCGAGCGGGCCGGGATCCGGCAGCCTCTCCAGGTCGCGCACGGCGGGCGCGGCAGCGGTGTCCGCGCCGTACTGCAGCTCCTTGATGCGCTGCAGGGTGTCCTCGAGCAGCACCCGGTTCGTTCGCAGCAGGTCGGAGATGACAAGCAGCGCGAACGAGAGCAGCGATCCGACGAGCAGCGACGAACCGAGGATCAGCGACTGGATGTGATCGCCCGCGGCGCCCATCCAGTTCAGGATCAGGAACCGCACGAAGGGGATCAGTCCGCCGATCAGCAGCACCACGCCGAGCGTCGTGAAGATCGTGTGCGGCTTGAACATGATGTAGCTGCGCAGGATCGCCTGACCCGACTTCGCCATGTGCTGGAAGATGTTCGTGAACAGCCGCGACTCGCGCGTCTTCGGGTTCGTCGTGATCGGCACGCTCGCGATCTTCAGGCGCTTGTTGCCGGCCTGGATGATCGTCTCCATGCAGTACGAGAACTGCGTCACGATGTTGAGGCGGATGAGCGCCTGGCGGGAGTAGGCGCGGAAGCCGCTCGCGGCATCCGGGAGCTCGGTGCCGGCCGCGAAGTTGACGACCTGGCTGCCCACCCGCTGCATGAACTTCTTGAAGGGCGAGAAGTGCGCGATCGTAGCGGTCTGGCGGTCGCCGATGGCGATGTCGGCCTCGCCGCGCAGCAGCGGCTGGACGAGCTCGCCGATCATCTGCTGCGGGTACTGGTTGTCGCCGTCGGTGTTCACGACGATGTCGGCGCCCATGACGCCGAGCGCGTACTCCACCCCGTCGCGGAAGGAGCGGGCCAGCCCCATGTTGCGCGTGTGGTGCACGAAGTGGCGTACGCCGTACGATCGGGCGACCTCGATCGTGCGGTCGGTCGACCCGTCGTCGATCACGAGGATCTCGATCTCGTCGATCCCGGGGATCGCCGAGGGCATCGTCTCGAGGACGAGCGGCAGGGTCGCCTCTTCATTCAGGC
>NZ_JAPSJA010000230.1 GCF_031178525.1 Microbacterium sp. | reverse complement strand
TGGCGAGGTCGTGCGTGATGTAGAGCACGCCCAGCCCCTCGTCGCGCTGCAGCTCGGCGAGCAGGTTCAGCACGCCGACGCGGATCGACACGTCGAGCATCGACACGGGCTCGTCCGCCACCAGCAGACGGGGGCGCGACGCCAGCGCGCGCGCGATCGCCACGCGCTGCCGCTGACCGCCCGACAGCTCGTGGGGGCGCCGGTCGATCACGGCGTCGGGGTCGAGACGCACGCGGTCGAGAAGGCGCCGCACCTCGGACTCGGTCTCGCCCTTCGGCACGACGTCGTCGAGCCGAAGGGGACGCTCCAGGTGGTATCGGATGGAGTGGTACGGGTTCAGGGACGCGAAAGGATCCTGGAACACCATGCGCAGCTGCTGCCGATAGGCGCGCAGGCCGCGGCCGCGCTGCGGGATGGGGCGGCCGTCGAGCAGGACCTCGCCGCTCGTGGGCGTCTCGAGCTGCGTGAGGATCTTCGCGATCGTCGACTTGCCGGATCCGGACTGGCCGACGAGCGCGATGGTCTGCCGCTCGCGGAGCGTGAAGCTGACGTCGTCGAGCGCGAGGATCGGCTCGGCCCCGCGCACCCGGTAGCGCTTGGTGACGTTGCGGAACTCGAGCGCGGTCATCGTGTCAGCACTCCTCGCGCTCCGGTGAGGCGCGGGAACGAGCTCAGCAGCCGTCGGGTGTAGGGATGCTGCGGGCGCTCCCAGATGTCGCGGGAGGCGGCGAGCTCGACGATCGCACCGTCGCGCATGATGGCGATCCGGTCGCTGATCTCGAGCAGAAGGGGCAGATCGTGCGTGATGAAGATCACCGAGAAGCCGAACTCGTGGCGCAGCTCGGAGATCTGGCGCAGGATCTCGCGCTGCACCAGCACGTCGAGGGCGGTCGTCGGCTCGTCCATGACCATGAGCTGCGGCCGCAGGGCCAGGGCCATCGCGATCATGACGCGCTGGCGCATGCCACCGGAGAGCTCATGCGGATACGAGCGGTAGCGCTCGCGGCCCACGGCAACGATCTCCAGGAGCTCCTCGCACTCGCGCCGCCGCGCGGCCTTGGTCATGCCCGGACGGTGAACGACGAACACGTCGTCGAGCTGGGCGCCGATGGTCGCCACCGGGTTGAGCGCGTTCATCGCGCCCTGGAACACCATCGACACCTTGTCCCAGCGGAACCGCTGCATCGCGTCGGCTCCGAGGCCGTTGATGTCGATGTCGCCCGCCGCGACGTCGTGGAACACGACGCTGCCACCGGTGATGACGGCCGGCGCACGCAGCAGCCGCTGCACGCCGTAGGCGAGTGTGGTCTTGCCGCAGCCGCTCTCACCGGCAAGACCGAGGATCTCACCGCGCTGCAGTTGGAGGGACACGTTCTTCACCGCCTCGACGGGCGGGGTGACGTCGTACACGACCGAGAAGTCGCGCACGGTGAGCAGGGGGTCTGGCATCGGGATCGCTTTCATCACGGCGCGCGCGCACGCGCGGTGGCGCCTGGTCGGCACCGGTGGCTGGGACGCGGGAGATGAGGGCCCGGCGCAGGCCGGGCCCTCATCGGAGGTCACTCCGCGGGTTCGAGGTTCATCAGCACCTGGACCGCCGCGACCTGCAGCGGGTCACCGGGCGCATACGGGTCCTCGTCGCTCGGCCAGCCGACGTAGTTGCGCGTGTTGAACTCGGCCAGGATCGGGTGCGTGCCGACGGGGATCACGGGGACGTCCTCGACGAACGCCTTCTGGACCTGCTCGATCGCGGCCGTGCGCTCGTCGTCGCTCGACGCGTTGGCATACGTGTTCAGCAGCTGGGTGACCTCGGGGTTGTCGTAGCGGCCGAAGTTGTAGTCGACGAGCTCGCCCGCCTCGAGCCAGCGGCCGTCCATCGTGTCGGAGTACAGGTCGTACGGCGTCGTGCCCGAGTCCGTCCAGTGCATGATCGCGTCGAAGGTGCCGGCGCGCTTGTTCTGCGTCCACGTGTCCACGTCCGGGGTGTCGACCTTGGCGTCGGCGCCCAGGGTCTTCTTGACCTGGTCGGCGATCAGGCTGATGCCCGTGACGTAGTCGTTCCAGCCCTGCGGCACCTGCAGCGTGAACTCGACAGGCTCGCCGTCGGGGTCCACCAGCGCGTCGCCGTCCCACGTGTAGCCGGCTTCCTCGAGCACGGCCTTGGCGCCCTCGACGTCGATCTCGAACTCCTCGCCCTTGTACTCGGGCGCGATGTACTGCTCGCCGACCGGCGTGGGAAGACCTGTCACGCTGGTGAGCTGCGGCCCCGCGTTCTCGCGCGCGATCGTGGTGTGCGCCTCGCGGTCGATGACCATGTTGACGGCCTTGCGGAAGGCGACGTCGTCGAACGGCTTCTCCTGCGTGTTCAGGAACAGCACGTCGGGCGCCATGACGTTGGCGGGCCAGAAGACGTTGTGGTCGTCCTTGGAGAGGTACTGGTTCTCGATGTCCGAGATGAAGGCCTGCGCCCAGTCGGCCTCGCCGCTGGCGAGGGCGGTGGTCAGCGCCGTGTTGTCGTTGTACGAGACGTAGTACAGCGTGGGCACGGCCGGCTCGCCGCCCCAGTAGTCGTCGCGGGCGGTCATCGTGACCGACTGGGAGCTGAAGCTCTCGAGCACGTAGGGGCCCGTGCCCACCGGGTCCTCGTTCGTGAAGGTCGTCGGGTCCTCGACCTCTGCCCAGATGTGCTCGGGCACCATCTGGATGTTCAGCACCTGCGCCTGCTTGACGAACTTCGACTCGCCGAACGTCAGGACGACGTCGTCGCCGTCCTTCTGGATGTCGGTGAGCTGGATGTTGCCGGTGTCGAAGGCCGGCGTGTTGCGGATGAGGTCGAACGTGAACACGATGTCGTCGGCCGTGAACTCCTCGCCGTCGTTCCAGGTCACGCCCGCGCGCGGCGTGATGCGCAGCTCGGTGTAGTCGTCGTTCCACTCCACCTTCTCGGCGAGCCACGGGGTGGTCTCGTTGCTGCCGGTCGGGTTGACGATCGCCAGCGGCTCGAAGACGACGTTCTTGTAGCCGAGCTTGTTGGCCGACGAGTCGCCGACCCACGGGTTGTTCGACTCGGTCGTGATCGCGCCGTCGGGCTTGGCGATCGTCAGCGCCGCGCCGGCCTCGGGCGCCGACGCCGATTCCGTGGATCCCGAACCGCCCGCGGCGCAGCCGGTGAGGGCGATCGCGGTGACCAGGCCGACCGCGAAGACGAGTGACTTCTTCTTCATCGCTTCTCCTTCGAAGAGACGTTTCCTGTGATTGCAGGGGCTCGCCCCGGGTCGTTCCGGAGCCGCTGGTGATGAACTTACTCAGCAGTAAGTAACTTGTAAAGCGAGCATGATGTACTCATTCCCATCGAGAAGGATCGTGACCATGGCGAAGCGGCAGGCGAGGTCCCGGCCCGAGACGGTGCGCAAGCGCGCCGAGATCCTGCACGCCGCGATGGAGACGTTCGGCGCGAAGGGCTTCGCGAACGGCACGCTCGCAGAGATCGCCGACCTCGTCGACATGACGCACGCGGGCGTGCTCCACCACTTCGGATCGAAGACCCAGCTGCTGCTCGAGGTGCTGACGTACCGCGACGAGACCGACGTCGCCGACCTCGTCGAGAAGCACATCCCCGGGGGCCTGGAGCTGTTCCGGCACCTCGTCCGGAC
>NZ_JAPSJA010000229.1 GCF_031178525.1 Microbacterium sp. | reverse complement strand
CACGAGCGACAGACCGATGAGCAGCCACAGCGCGGCCGCCGTCAGCAGCGGGGACACGATGACGAGCACGCCCGCGACGATGCTGAGGATCGCGTACGCGACCGTCCACCCTCGTGAGGATCGCGGGAGCTCGCGCGTGATGCTGCTGTTCCGGGGCAGCGCGAACAGGGTGACGACGCCGTCGAAGATCCACGTCACGCCCAGCATGATGGCGACGAACACCGCGAGCAGCACGGTCGTCGACTCGAGGTTCACGAATGCGGCCACCGAGGCGGCGATGAACAGCAGACCGAGAACGGCCGTGCCGATCCGCAGCCACGTGCCCAGCCCCTTCGAGATGATCGCCAGGACGATGTCGACGATGCCGGCGATCAGCGTGTAGATCGCGATGAAGAGCGTGATCGTCGCCGCCGACTTGAGCGGCCAGAGCAGGATCGCGATGCCCATGATGATGGAAACGGCACCCGTCACGATCGTGAGGGTGCGCAGTGATCGGACGATGTCGAGCGGCTCGCTCATCTGGCTCACGGGTTCTCCTGTCCTTCTCGGCTGATGTCATCCCCCATCCTGCCGACGCAGTCCCGACGGGGATAGGGGCTCGGTGCGCCTCCCCGTCGGGATGACGAGTCAGGGAGCGGGCGACTGCGCCCGCTCGTCGGGGTGGTTCGGCGTCCATCCGAACCAGCCGTCCTCCGTCGCCACGACGGCCCAGTCACCGCAGGCGAAGACCTGATCGATCTTGTAGACGTCCGGGGTGTCCTCGACAGCGACGGTGGGCGCCGAGCGTCGCTCCACCTCGGCGCATCGCTCGGGATCCAGTGCGCTCGAGCTGCGCGCGGTCAGTGAAGCGGGGTCGCCCATGGTGGACTCCCGCGTGACGATCGTCTCGGCATCGACAGGAAGCCAGGACGCGTCTTTGTCCCAGGTCTCGACGAGTTCCTCACGCGACTCGAACTCGTGCTGGGCCTCGCGTTGCAGCGCGTCGCTGACGGCGGAACACCCCGCGAGCGAGCCGACGAGAAGAAGGGCGGCAAGGGGGAGCGCTGCTGCAGCGCGCGGACGGCGTGTGATTGTCATGGCTCCATCGTCGCGAGCAGGGGCGTCGCACGCGTCGGCCGCAGGATGCATCCTGCGTCCCTCGGCAGGATGACGTGCACTCAGCCGTCGGCCAGGAAGACGCCGATCCGGTCGCCGTCCTTGACGAACTGCAGCGCCCTGTCCGGATACTCGGCGCGCAGGTCCTCGGGTGCACCGCTGTCGACGAACAGGCTCAGGGTCGCCGGGAAGGGCCCGACGCGGCAGCCGGAGTACATGTTGCCGCTGATCGAGTAGGAAGACTGGTCGGCGTCCGGCTCCGGCAGCTCTTCCGCGGCGACCGCGGTGATGCAGTCGCTGCCGTTCGACGACATCCCGAAGTTCGATGCACTCTCATAGATGAGCAGCCCGTGGAACTCGTACGCGACCGAACTCGGGCCGGCTCCCATCCATCCGGCGGGGATGTCGATCGTCCGCGAAGGCTCGAGCGTCGCGACCTGCGGCGCCCCGCTCGAGGTCGACACGGGAGTCACCTGCGCCAGTCCATAGGTCAGCCCGCCCGACACCGCGGCCGCCGCGATGACCGACAGCGCCCACATCCCACGCAGATGCTGCGAGAGGTCGCGAGGTCGCCGGGCCGGCGGCGTATCGGGCGGCGCGGCCTCCGCGGAAGAAGGATTCGCGGGCGCAGGAGGCGCGACGGCGGGAACCGCCGGTGCCTCCAGGACAGCGGCGGCCCTCGGCGCCGGCGCGGCGTACGGCTCGGGCGCCGCCGACGCGACATCGACCTGCGGCGCGGGCCGTGCAGCGGCCAGCGCCTCCAGCTCGCGGAGACGTCGGAGGGCGGCCGGATCCTGTGCGATGTCGGCCTCGGGTCCGAAGGCTCGTGCTCGCAGGATGCGCAGTTCGTCGCGCAGATCGGTGTCCATCACGTGCATGCTCTCACGGCCATGACGCCGAGGTCGTCGTCGAGCGGATGTCGCGGGCAGGCGTTCGCACGCGTGCACGGCACGGAGATGTCCCGCCGAGGTCACGGCACGCTCGCCGACCACTCGACCGTCGTGAGCGACCGCGCGGGCACGTCGACCGCCGTCCGCTCTCCGCTCAGGAGGACATCGACGCCGCGGGTCGTCTCGCCCTCATTCCAGATGATCAGCGTGGTCGACCCTTCATCCGTCCGGAAGGCCACGTGCTCCAATCCCCGTGCCTCCGATTCGGACGCGATGCGCATCGATCCCGCGGGCACGAAGCGCGCGGCGTGAGACAGCACGTAGTACTCGGCATTGCGGCCGATGGCGCCGTCCGGGTGCACGGTGATCACACCGGTGCAGGTGTCGCAGCCGCCGCGGTGGGGCCCGCCGTCCTCGTCGAGCGCGAGGTTCCAGGTCAGGATCCCCGTCGCTCGGTTGCGAAGAGCGGGGATCAGGAGGTGGGATGCCTGCCAGGACAGCGTGTCCCTGAAGCGCTGCTCAACGGAGTCGTCGGGTCCGCTCGATCCGGAGCATTCCGTCACCCAGATCGTGACCTGGGGGAACTCGTCCGAGAGCCGCCCCATCGCGTCGGGGGAGCCGGAATAGCAGTGGAACGCGATCCCCTCGATCCATCGGGCGGCGGAGGTCCGCAACAGGTCGGCCGGGTACTGATAGGCGGGGTCCTCGCCTTCGGGCGTGGTGGCGGCGTCCCCGGGGCTGAGTTCCCAGTTGTGATCGAAGCCGAGGATCCGCGTCGGGACTTCCGCCGCACGTAGAGCGGCTCCCAGGCGCTCGATGAGCTTCGCCTGCTGCCACACCGGCATGTCCGTGCCGGGATAACCGTCCGGGTGCCGGAGCTGAGGCTCGTTCTGCACCGTCATCAGGGCGATCGGGATGCCCGCGCGGCGATACTCTTCGATGAACCGCAGCAGATACGCCGCATAGGTGTCGTACGCGGCCTCCTCGTCCCGCAGCCGCCCGCCCTCCAGCGACTCCCCCTCCTTCAGCCAGGCCGGCGGGCTCCAGGGTGACGCGATGACGGTGACGTCGGGATTGATGGCGAGGATCTGCCGCAGCACCGGGATCATCGCTCGCCGATCGGGATCGATGCTGAAATGCTCGAGCTCCCAGTCCGTCTCCCCGCTCGGGCGGTCATCGAACGTGAACGGCTCGGTGTCGACGAAGTCGGAGGAGCCGATCGGGATCCGGATCACCGAGAGCCGGGCAGGGCCGTCGGGATGGAAGAGCTCGGTGAGGACGTCCGCACGCCGCTCGGCGGGCATCGCGTGCAGCAGCGCCGCCGACGAGTGCGTCACGGCGGCGCCGAATCCGGTGATCTCCTGGCTCTGCTTCTCCGGGTGGATCCGTATGGAATTGGTCGCTCCCGCGCCGGCCGCTCCGACGGCGATCTCCGCCATGGTCGAGGAACCGTCGGCGGTGGTGGTCACCGCGATCACCGCTCCTCCGGCCGTCGCCGAGGGGCTCGGCGTCGCCGGGAGGGCGGACTCGGGCGCGGGGCGGAGGAGCGCGACGAGCATCAAGCCGGCGACCACGGCGACCACGGCGAACGCACCGGACACCGCGATGACCTTCCCTCTCGACCACGTGCGTGTCACGGTGCCACCCTCTCCGATGAGCGCGGGATTCCCCTGCCCCAG
>NZ_JAPSJA010000228.1 GCF_031178525.1 Microbacterium sp. | reverse complement strand
CGTCCTGTTCGCTCCCGAGGATCTGCAGATCGTGCGTGGCGATCCGTCATCGCGCCGCCGGTTCGCCGACCAGCTGCTGATCCAGCGCACGCCGCGGATGTCGGCGGTGCTCGCCGACTACGACCGCACGCTCCGCCAGCGCACCGCGCTGCTGAAGTCCGCGCGGGCGCGCGGTCTCAAGGCGGCGCAGCTGCCGACGCTCGACGTGTGGGACGACAAGCTCGTCGCTCTCGGATCCGAGATCATCGACGCCCGCACGCGACTCGCGCAGGATCTCAGCGCGCCGGTCTCGGCGGCGTACGCCGCGATCGCGGGAGAGGATCACCGTCCGCAGCTCGAGTGGGCGCTGTCGGTGCGCGGCGGCGACCCCGAGGAGGGCGACGACCACCAGGACATCGGGGCGGGTGCGACGGCGGAGCTGTTCCGGGCGGCGCTCGCGGACAAGCGCGCGGCCGAGCTCGACCGCGGGCTCACGCTGGTCGGCCCTCACCGCGATGACCTCGTCCTGCGGGTGCGCGGTCTGCCGGTGAAGGGGTATGCCTCCCACGGCGAGTCGTGGTCGGTCGCGCTCGCGCTCCGCCTCGCGTCGGCCGAGCTGCTGCGCGCCGAGTCGCCCGGCGGCGATCCCGTGCTGATCCTCGACGACGTGTTCGCCGAGCTCGACGCCGACCGCCGCGCGCGCCTGGCCGGCGTGGTCGCCGACTACGAGCAGGTCGTCGTGACGGCCGCGGTGGCGGGCGATGTGCCCGAGGCGCTGCGCGCCAACGCCGTCCGCATCGAGGCCGGTCGGGTCCTCGGCCCGCTCTCCGAGCATCCGCTCGAACCGGCGGGAGGCGAGGGATGACGGGCGACGAGATCCCCGAGACCATCGCCACCTACCTGCGGCTGCGCGGGCTGGAGCCGAGCCGACGCGCGCAGTGGCGCAACAAGAGGCGTCGATCCGACGACGACGAGAACCAGCCGTTCACTCCCGGGCGTGACCCGGGATCGCTCGGCGATGCGCTCGACAAGCTCACCACCGCGCACGGATGGGCCCCGCAGCTGGCGCGGGAGGACCTCGTGCGCCAGTGGGAGGACGTGGCGGGCGCCGAGACCGCGCAGCACGCCAGCCCGGTGTCGCTCACGGACGGCATGCTCACGATCCAGTGCGACTCGACCGCATGGGCGAAGAACCTGTCGTACATGCGCGCCGAGATCCTCACGCAGATCGTCACGCGGTACCCGGACGCCGGCGTGTCGTCGGTGCGCTTCGTGGGGCCGGACGTCCCCACCTGGAAATGGGGTCGCAGATCGATTCCAGGGCGCGGCCCGCGCGATACCTACGGCTAGCCCACGTCCCGGGGTCACCCGATCACTTTTCGTGCGTCTGTGGGCCTGTCACGGGCAGTCCGATCCCTCCCGCTTGATAGGATGGCGGTGCACCCGAATACAGATGTGGAGCGCCTTCTCACATGACGATGGACAACCAGGACGAGCAGAACGCGCCGACTGATCCGACCGCGAACGGATCCCAGAACGGGAAGAAGGTCGGGGGAGACTACGGCGCAGACGCCATTCAGGTCCTGGAGGGTCTCGAGGCCGTCCGCAAGCGCCCCGGCATGTACATCGGCTCGACGGGCCCGCGCGGACTGCATCACCTCGTGTACGAGATCGTCGACAACTCGGTCGACGAGCACCTCGCCGGCTACTGCGACACGATCGTCGTGACGCTGCTGGAGGACGGCGGACTGCGCTGCGTCGACAACGGCCGCGGCATCCCCGTCGACCTGCACAAGACCGAGGGCAAGTCGACGCTCGAGGTCGTGCTGACGGTGCTGCACGCCGGTGGCAAGTTCGGCGGCGGCGGGTACGCGGTCTCCGGAGGCCTGCACGGCGTCGGATCGTCCGTCGTGAACGCGCTCTCGACCCGCCTCGACGCGGTCGTCAAGCGCCAGGGCCACGTGTGGCGCCAGTCGTTCCAGGGCGGCGGCGTGCCGCTCGCGCCGGTCGAGAAGGGTGAGGAGACCGGCGAGACCGGCACCACCATCACGTTCTGGCCGGATCCGGACATCTTCACCGAGGGCGTCGACTTCGATTACGAGACGCTGCGCACGCGGTTCCAGCAGACCGCGTTCCTGAACAAGGGCCTGCGCATCGAGCTGTACGACGAGCGGACAGACTCGGCCGAGGAAGTCGAGCGCGAGGACGGCTCGACCGAGATGGTCAAGCGCCACAACGTCTTCTTCTACGAGCGCGGCCTCGTCGACTACGTCGAGTACCTCAACAACCTGCGCAAGGCCGAGCGCGTCAACGAGGACATCATCGTGCTCGAGCAGGAGCAGGCGGACGGCCGGATGTCGGTCGAGATCGCGATGCAGTGGACCACCTCGTACAGCGAGAACGTCTTCACCTACGCGAACATGATCAACACGCACGAGGGCGGCACGCACGAGGAGGGCTTCCGCGCCGCGCTCACGACGCTCGTCAACAAGTACGCCCGCGCGAACAACCTCCTCAAGGAGAAGGACGACAACCTCACGGGCGACGACGTGCGCGAGGGTCTCACGGCCGTGATCTCGGTGAAGCTGTCGGAGCCGCAGTTCGAGGGCCAGACCAAGACCAAGCTCGGCAACACGGAGGCGAAGGCCTTCGTGCAGAAGGTGGTGGGCGACCAGCTCGCCGACTGGTTCGAGCGCAACCCCGCGCAGGCGAAGAACGTCATCCGCAAGGCGATCGACGCCGCCACCGCGCGTCTCGCCGCCCGCAAGGCCCGCGAGACGGCGCGTCGCAAGAGCGTGTTCGAGTCCGCGGCGATGCCGGACAAGCTCAAGGACTGCACGTCGAAGGATCCGTCGATCTCCGAGATCTTCCTGGTCGAGGGAGACTCCGCCGGCGGATCGGCGGTCGGCGGTCGCGACCCGCACACGCAGGCGATCCTCGCGCTGCGCGGCAAGATCCTCAACGTCGAGCGGGCGCGCATCGACAAGGCGCTGGGCAACAGGGAAGTCCAGGCGATGATCCAGGCCTTCGGCACGGGCATCGGGCCGGAGTTCGACATCGGCAAGGCGCGCTATCACAAGATCGTCCTGATGACGGATGCCGACGTCGACGGCCAGCACATCACGACGCTGCTGCTGACGCTGCTGTTCCGCTACATGCGCGGCCTCGTGGAGGCGGGCTTCGTGTACCTCGCGATGCCGCCGCTGTACCGCCTGAAGTGGTCGAACGCCTCGCACGAGTACGTGTACAGCGACCGCGAGCGCGACGCGCTGATCAAGGAGGGCACCGCCGCCGGCAAGCGCCTGCCGAAGGACGCCGGCATCCAGCGCTACAAGGGCCTCGGCGAGATGAACGATCACGAGCTGTGGGACACCACGATGAACCCCGAGACCCGGACGCTGCGTCAGGTCACGATCGACGACGCGGCCGCGGCCGACGAGATCTTCTCGGTGCTGATGGGCGAGGACGTCGAGTCGCGCCGCTCGTTCATCCAGCGCAACGCGAAGGACGTGAGGTTCCTGGACATCTGACGGCCGCCGCCGCCCCCGGGTGCGACCTCGCGGTCGCCCGGCGAGCGAAGCCAGTCGAGACGATCCAGACCTCCCACGGGTAGAAGACAGAAGAGAACATGACTGACGAGAACGACGAGCAGCGCCCCGACATCACGGCGACGCACAATCACGGGCGGATCGACC
>NZ_JAPSJA010000047.1 GCF_031178525.1 Microbacterium sp. | reverse complement strand
GCGTTGGCGATGCCCGTGCCGCGCGTGATCGAGAGGAACTCGGTGCGGAAGCCGATCAGGCCGCGCGACGGGACGATGAACTCCATGCGGATCCAGCCCGTGCCGTGGTTGATCATGTTGTCCATGCGGCCCTTGCGGTTCGCCATGAGCTGCGTGACCGCGCCGAGGTGCTCCTCGGGCACGTCGATCGTAAGGTGCTCGTAGGGCTCCTGGAGCTTGCCGTCCTCGCTCTTGCGCGTCACGACCTGGGGCTTGCCGACCGTGAGCTCGAAGCCCTCGCGGCGCATGTTCTCGACCAGGATGGCGAGCTGCAGCTCGCCACGGCCCTGCACCTCCCACGCGTCGGGACGGCCGATGTCGTTGACGCGGATCGAGACGTTGCCGATGAGCTCGCGGTCGAGGCGTTCCTTGACCATGCGGGCGGTCAGCTTGTGACCCTTGACCTTGCCGACGAGCGGCGAGGTGTTGGTGCCGATCGTCATCGAGATCGACGGCTCGTCGACCGTGATCTGCGGCAGCGGGCGCACGTCCTCGGGGTCGGCGATCGTCTCGCCGATCATGATGTCCTCGAAGCCCGCGATCACGGCGATGTCGCCGGGGCCGGCCTTCTCGGCAGGGTAGCGATCGAGCGCCTTGGTCATCAGCAGCTCGGTGATGCGGGCGTTCTGCGTCGTGCCGTCCTGGCGCACCCAGGCGACCGTCTGGCCCTTCTTCAGCTCGCCGTTGAAGACGCGCAGCAGCGCGAGGCGACCGAGGAACGCCGACGAGTCGAGGTTCGTGACCCACGCCTGCAGCGGCGCCTCGTCGTCGTAGGACGGCGCGGGCACGTGCTCGAGGATCGCCTCGAACAGCGGCTCGAGGTCGTCGTTGTCGGGAAGCTCGCCGTTCGCGGGGCGGTTGCGCGACGCGGCACCGGCGCGGCCCGAGGCGTAGACGATCGGCACGTCCAGCAGCGCGTCGACGTCGAGGTCGGGCACGTCGTCCTGCAGGTCGCTCGCGAGGCCCAGGAGCAGGTCGTGCGCCTCCTCCTCGACCTCGGCGATGCGCGCGTCGGGGCGGTCGGTCTTGTTGACGAGCAGGATGACCGGCAGCTTCGCCTCGAGAGCCTTGCGCAGCACGAAGCGGGTCTGCGGGAGCGGACCCTCGGATGCGTCGACGAGCAGCACCACACCGTCCACCATCGACAGGCCGCGCTCGACCTCGCCGCCGAAGTCGGCGTGACCCGGCGTGTCGATCACGTTGATGGTGATGGGGGTGTCGGTGTGCGCGCCGTTGTACGTGATCGCCGTGTTCTTGGCGAGGATCGTGATGCCCTTCTCACGCTCGAGGTCGTTCGAGTCCATCGCACGGTCCTCGACGTGCGCGTGCTCGCCGAAGGAGCCGGTCTGGCGCAGCATGGCGTCCACGAGCGTGGTCTTGCCGTGGTCGACGTGCGCGACGATCGCGACGTTTCGGAGGTCGGAACGGAGGGCGCGCGCCATGAAAGATCCTTAGCTGGAGGAGGCGGGAAAAGTTGAGGGCCCGGAGCCGAGCCCCTCGATACTATCGCGGCCCGGGTTCCGGGCCCTGAATGGTGGCCCGGTGCCCGGCCCGGGCTTGTCAGCCGGCGATGAGGACGGACGCGACGCAGGACGCCGCGATCACCGCGGCGGCGACGAACGCGACGATGTCCCACGACACGGAGGGACGCGCGCCCGGCTGGCGACCGACCGACGCGTGCAGACCGCGCATGACGTCGAGCGTCGTCTCGGTGTCGTCCGTGCGCCTGCGGCCGGCGCCACCCCAGCGGCGGGAGAACGACCACGCCTCCACGACGCCCTTGCGGCCGCCGAGGCCCGTCGCCGCCGCATCGGACGTGAGGTGGAACTCGAGCTGCCAGCGCATCACGATGTCGTCGACCGTCGACCAGGGCAGCTCGATCGTCCGCAGCACGTTGTGCACGCGCACGCGGTCCTCGTCCACCTCCAGGTGCGGCGCGTAGAGGAAGACGTACACGAACCACACGGGGATGAGCAGCCACGGTGCGATCAGCAGCGCCTGACCCCAGCTCCCCCGCACCACCACGTCGCCGAGCAGGAACAGCACGACCGCCGCCACGGCCACGAGCCAGAAGGTGCCCGTGGCCGGGCGGAGGACGCGACGGCCGGTCACCTCAGTGGCCGGCCAGGTTCACCGAGGCGCCGGGGATCGCGTCCAGCAGGCGCTGCGTGTAGGCCTGCTGCGGCGACGCGAAGATCTCGTCGACGGTGCCCTGCTCGACGACGCGACCCTGCTCCATGACGCACACCAGGTCTGCCGCGACGCGCACGACCGCGAGGTCGTGGGTGATGAACAGGTACGTCAGGCCCAGCTCCGCCTGCAGCTCGGCGAGGAGCTGAAGGATCTGGTCCTGCACGAGCACGTCCAGGGCGGAGACGGCCTCATCGAGCACGACGATCGACGGCTTGAGCGCGAGCGCACGGGCGATTGCAATGCGCTGACGCTGACCGCCCGAGAGCTCGTTCGGGTAGCGCCACGCGAGCTCGCGCGGCAGCGACACCTGCTCGAGCAGCTCGAACACGCGCTCCTGGCGCGCCTTCTCGTCGCCCCAGCTGTGCACCTTGAGCGGCTCGGCGATGAGGTGACCGATGCTGCGCAGCGGGTCCAGCGACCCATACGGGTCCTGGAACACCGGCTGCATGCGGCTGCGGAGATGGAACACGTCCTTGCCGCTCATGCTCGACGGGTCCTTGCCGTCGATCAGGATCTGACCGCTCGTGACCGTCTCGAGCTGCAGCACCATCTTCGCGACGGTCGACTTGCCCGATCCGGACTCGCCCACCAGCGCGAGCGTCTTGCCGCGCGGGATCGCGAAGGACACGCCGTCGACCGCGCGGAAGGGCTCGCTGCGGAAGCCGCCCTTGCGGATCCGGTACTCCTTCACGAGATCGCGCACCTCGACCACCGGCGGAGCGTCGGCGACGTCGTCCAGGTGCTCGACACCGCGCTCCTCGACGACCGCCTGGATGCGCTGCGACGCCAGGCTCGGCGCCGCCGCGACGAGGCGCTGCGTGTAGGGGTGCTGCGGGTTCTCGAGGATCGCGCGGCTCGGACCGGCCTCGACGATCTCCCCCTGGTTCATCACGATGATCCGGTCTGCGCGGTCGGCCGCGAGTCCCAGGTCGTGCGTGATGAACAGCACAGAGGTGCCCTTGTCGCGCGTGAGCGATGCGAGGTGGTCGAGGATGACCCGCTGCACGGTGACGTCCAGCGCGCTCGTGGGCTCGTCGGCGATCAGCAGCTTCGGGTCGGCCGCGAGGCCGATGCCGATCAGCGCGCGCTGACGCATGCCGCCCGAGAACTGGTGCGGGAACTGGTGCAGGCGGCGCTCCGCGTCGGCGAGGCCGGCCTGCTTGAGCACCTCGATCGCGCGGGCGCGGACCTCCTTGCGACCGGTCGCGAGGCCGTTGGCGCGCACCGCCTCCTCGACCTGGAAGCCGATCGACCACACGGGGTTGAGGTTCGACATCGGGTCCTGCGGCACGTAGCCGATCTCGCGACCGCGGATCGACTCCATCTCGCGGCGGCCGACCGTCGTGAGCTCGACGCCGTCCAGCTGGATCGAGCCTCCGGTCACCTTGCCCGTGCCGGGAAGCAGGTCGATCACCGCGGCGGCGGTCGTCGACTTGCCGGAGCCCGACTCGCCGACGATCGCGACGGTCTCGCCGGGGTAGATCTCCAGGTCCACACCGTGCAGGACCTCGCGGGCCTTCTTGCCGGTACCGAAGGAGACCTTGAGGTCGCGAATCTTCAAGAGCGGCTCGGTCACGGCGTTCTCCTTCGCAGCCGCGCGCAGGTCGGCGCGCGTCATCGAGACATCGGATGCGGTCATCGCTGCGCCCTCGACTTCGGGTCGACGGCATCGCGCAGCAGCTCACCGAGCGTGATGAACGCGAGCACCGCGATCGTCAACGCGAGGGAGGGCCAGAACAGCGCCATCGGCGCCGTGCGGATCTGCGTTTGCGCGTTGCTGATGTCGGCTCCCCACGAGACCACGCCGCCGCCGAGACCGACGCCGAGGAAGGACAGCGTCGCCTCCGCGACGATCGCATGTCCGAGGCTGATGGTGGAGACCACGATCACCGGCGCCATGGCGTTCGGAAGCACGTGGACGAGGAGCGTCTTGAAGCGCGACAGCCCCAGCGCGATGGAGGCCATCACATAGTCCGACTGCTTCACCCTCAGCACCTCCGCCCGCACGATGCGCGCGGTCGAGGCCCACGAGAATCCACCGATCGCGAAGGCGAGCGTGAGCTCATTGCGGAACTCCGCGCCCATCACCGTCATGACGACGATCGCCGCGACGATGTAGGGGATGGTGAAGAAGATGTCGCCGATGCGCGAGAGCAGGGAGTCGACGAAGCCGCCGTAGAAGGCAGCAAGCGCACCCATCACGACGCCGATGACGGTGCCGATCAAGGTGGCGAGCAGGCCCACCACCATCGAGGTGCGCGTACCCCACACCAGGCGCGCCCAGATGTCGCAGCCCTGCCGCGTGAAGCCCAGGGGGTGCTCCGCGGTGGGGTCGCCGTTGCTGTTGGCGAGCTGGCAGGCGCCACCCGAGGTTCCCACCTGCGTGAACAGCATCGGCGCGACGGCCATCACGACGACGAGCAGCGCGAAAGCGAGCGAGATCCAGAACAGCGGCCGCCGACGCAGATCACGCCACGAATCGAGCCAGAGGTTGCTCTTCTTCTCGTCGATCCGGACCGCGTCGACGACGACCTGCGCCTGCTTCACCGGCGCGACGAAGTGCGTGTTACTTGACATAGCGGATCCTCGGGTCGAGCAGACCGTAGAGCAGGTCCACGAGCAGGTTGATGAGGACGTAGATCACCACGAACACGGTCACGAACGACACGACCGTCGGCGTCTCGTGCTTGATGATCGCCGTGTAGAGCTGGTTGCCGACGCCCGGCACGTTGAAGATGCCCTCCGTCACGGTGGCGCCGACCATCAGCACGCCGAACTGGGCGGCGATGTCGGTGACCATCGGGATCATGGAGTTGCGCAGCACGTGCACGGGGATGACGCGGCCGCGCGAGAGGCCCTTGGAGTACGCGGTGCGCACCCAGTCCTGGCCGAGGGTCTCGATAGTCGACGAACGTGTCAGCCGCATGCTTGTGGCGTAGATGCTGAGGCTCAGCACGATGGCGGGCAGCCACAGGTCACCCCAGTCGTTCTGGCCGCCCACCGTCGGACGGAACCACTCCAGCTGCACGCCCAGGAAGAACTGCGCCACGAACGACAGCACGAAGATGGGCACCGCGACGAAGATCAGCGCGACGACCAGCATGGCGTGGTCGAAGACCGTGCCCTTCAGCAGGGCCGACGTCAGCCCCACCACGATCGCGATGACGAACGCGATGGCGATGGCCATCACCGCCAAGCGCAGGGTCACGGGGAAGGTGCGCTGCAGCACCTCCATGACGTCCTGACCCGAGAAGGTCGTTCCGAAGTCGAGGCGCAGGATCCCGCCCAGGTAGTTCAGGTATTGAACGATGAACGGCTGGTCGAGCATGTAGCGCTCGCGAAGCTGATTGAGCAGCGCCTCGGGCGGCTGCTTGTCTCCGAACAGCGCGGCGATGGGATCGCCGGGCATCGCGAAGACCATGAAATAGATCAGCAGAGTGGCGCCCAGGAACACTGGGATCACCTGCAGGATCCGTTTGAGGATGTATACGGCCACCCTCAGCCTCCCTCCGGGGATTAGACGACCGTGCTCGCGCACGGAAAAGGGCCCCGCCCGGCGGCGCCCTGACATGCAATCCTCACGCCGTCCTCCTGGGAGAACCGTGTGACGACTTGCGAGACATGAGGCGAGGCGGTGGCGCGTACGCCACCGCCTCGCCGGTGTTCACCTGGCTGGGCTCAGCCCTTGGTGATGTTGTAGTGCAGCGGCACCGAGTTCCAGCCGAACTCGACGTTGTCGACCGTGTCGGCCCAGCCGGCGGTCACGTTCGAGTACCACAGCGGGATGACCGGCAGGTCGCGCAGCAGCACGGTCTGCGCCTCCTCGAACAGCGCGTTCGCGGCGGCCGGGTCGGTCTCGGCGATGCCCTCGGCCAGGAGCGAGTCGAACTCCTCGCTCGAGTAGTCACCATCGTTCGAACCGGCGTTCGTGGCGTACAGCGGGCCGAGGAAGTTGTACAGACCCGGGTAGTCCGCCTGCCAGCCGGTGCGGAAGGCCGACGTGATGGTGCGGTTGGTGACCTCTTCGCGCAGGCCGGCGAAGTCGGGGTAGGGCTCACCAGCCGCGTCGATGCCGAGGACGCCGGCGATCGAGTTGGTGACCGCATCGACCCAGGCCTGGTGGCCGCCGTCAGCGTTGTAGGCGAGCGTGAAGGAGCCCGACCACGGGTTCATCTCATCGGCCTCGGCCCACAGCTCCTTGGCCATGTCGGGGTTGTAATCGAGGACCTCGCCGCCCTCGAGCTCCTCGCTCCAGCCGTCGATGACCGGCGACGTGAAGTCGCTGGCCGGCGTGCGCGTGCCGTCGAAGATCACGTCGGTGATCTCCTCGCGGTTGATCGCCATCGAGATCGCCTGGCGGCGCAGAACGCCCTCTTCACCCTCGAAGTGCTCGAAGTACTGCGGGATCGTGAACGACTGGAAGATGGCCGCCGGCTGGTTGACCCAGCGGTCCTCGAGCTCGTCCTGGTAGGTCGCGAATGCCGCGTCCGGGATCTGGTCGAGCACGTCGAGGTTGCCCGACAGCAGGTCCTGGTACGCCGCGTCCTGCGTGGCGTAGAACACGATCTGCAGTCCGCCGTTCTGCGGCGTACGGGGCCCGTCGTAGTCGGGGTTGGCGACCAGGTCGATCTGGACGTCGTGCTGCCAAGCGCCGTCCTCGGCCAGCATGTACGGGCCGTTGCCGATCGGGTTCTCGCCGAACGCCTCCATGTCCTCGAAGGCGGCGTCGGGCAGCGGGTAGTACGCCGAGTAGCCGAGGCGCTGCGCGAAGTCGGAGGCCGGCTTGTTGAGCGTGATGGTGAACGTGTAGTCGTCCACCTGCTCCAGGCCCGAAAGCTCCTCGCGGTTCTCGTCCCAGCTGAAGCCCTCGATGTCCTCGAAGAAGTAGCTGGAGAGCTGCGCGTTGTCGAGCGCCGCACCGTAGTTCCACGCCTTGATGAAGTTGTCTGCGGTGACTTCCTCACCGTCCGTGAAGGTCAGGCCCTCGCGGATCTTGACCGTGAGCTGCGTGGGAGAGTCGACGGTGATCTCCTCCGCGACCTCGTTCTGCACCGAGCCGTCGGCCTGGTAGGAGACGAGGCCCGAGAAGATGCTGTCGAGGATCTTGCCGCCGCCGACCTCGTTGGTGTTGGTCGGGATCAGCGGGTTCTGCGGCTCGTTGCCGTTGGTGATGATGATGGCGTCCGAGGCGCCCGAGTCGGGGCTCTCGCTGCCGCCGGTCTCGCCGCCGCCGCTTGCGCAGCCGGCGAGCACGATGCTGCTCGCGCCGAGCAGCGTGATGCCCGCCAGGGCGATCTTGTTGCGCTTCACTAGAGGTTCCTCCTGGGGAAGGGTGGGTAGGTGCCCGCGTCGGGTGGACGTGTGGGCGATAGCGATCACCCTAAGCCGACCGGCGGACTGACCCAAATGTTGCGCAGAACCGTTACATACCCTTTACAGCGGGCGTGGGTCGTTGGGCATTCTGTTGGTCGCCGGCCGAATCCTTGCGGGATCCGGGCATATCGTCGTGTGGCAGTCTTGCCGGGTGGCCACGACCGATCCGTTCCCGCGCCCGGTCTCCGCGCGCGCGCGGACGCGCGTCCGGGTCGAGATCGCACTCGTGCTCGCCATCACCGTGGGCCAGTCGGCCCTCTACGCCGTGCTCGCTCTCGTACGCCGTCTGCTGGAGCCCGTGCCGCTGTCGGAGCAGTCTGCGCGGCTGAACACACCGCTCGACGCGGCCGTCGTGTGGGACATCGTGTATCGCCTGCTGGACGTGGCGTTCGACCTCGCTCTCGTGGCGCTCGTGCTGTACCTGCTGTGGGAGCCGGGACGCAGCGCGCTGCGCCGGCTCGGCCTCGACTTCTCAGGCTTCGGCCGCGACGCCGTGCGCGGGATCGCCCTGGTCGCCGTCATCGGGATCCCCGGCCTGGCGCTCTACGCCGGCGGGCGCGCGCTCGGCGTGACCGTCGCGGTCGAGGCCTCCCCCGGCGGGCTCGAGCTCTGGACGGTGCCGCTGCTGGTGCTCTCCGCCCTCCGCGCGGGTCTCGTCGAGGAGGTCATCGTGCTCGGCTACCTCGGCGACCGGCTGTCGCGGCTCGCCTGGGGACCGTGGCGGATCATCGTGGGCGCCGCGATCCTGCGCTGCGCCTATCACGCGTACCAGGGCTGGGGAGCGATCATCGGCAACGTCGCGATGGGGCTCGTGTTCGGCTGGTGCTACCGGCGCTGGGGCCGGCTGATGCCCTTCGTCGTGGCGCACACCGTGATCGACGTGATCGCCTTCGTCGGATACCCGCTCGCGGCGACGCTGCTGCCCGAGCTGTTCTGACGCGCGCTCAGCGCGCGGCGAGGCGGTGCTCGAGGCCGGCCCGCACCGCGGCCCACTCCGTGCTCAGGATCGAGAACACCACGGTGTCGCGCGCGATGCCGTCGGGCATGATCGTGTGGCTGCGCAGCACCCCGTCCTGCTTTGCCCCCAGGCGGGCGATCGCGGCGCGTGACTGGTGGTTGTGCCAGTGCGTCCGCAGCTCGACCGCGATGCATCCCAGCACGTCGAACGCGCGCTCGAGCATCAGCAGCTTGGCGGCGGGATTGATGCCCGTGCCCTGTGCCGCGCGGCCGAGCCACGTGGATCCGACCTCGAGGCGGCGGTTGGCGTCGTCGAGGTTGAGGTAGGTCGTCATGCCCACGGCCCTGCCGTCGCGCGCGTCGACGACCGCCCACGGCGCGAGCGCCCCCGCCGCCTGGCGCGCGAGGCGACGGTCGATCTCCTCGGCCATCTGCTCGGGCGACGGGATGCGCGTGTACCACGTGCGCGACAGGTCCCCCACGGCGACGGCGAGGTCGTCGCGGTGATCGTGCGACAGCGGCTCCAGCCGCACGACGTCGTTCTCGAGGACGGGGGTGTCGGCGAAGCTCACGCGTGCAAACCTACCCGCGCCCTCTCCCACCAGCCGCACACGGACACGGCCCGGCGGAGCGCCTAGGCGAACGCCTCGATCGGCGGGCACGCGCACACGAGGTTGCGGTCGCCGTACGCCTGGTCGACGCGACGCACGGGCGGCCAGTACTTGGCGGCGACGGACCCGGTCGGATACACCGCCAGCTCGCGCGCGTACGGATGCGTCCAGTCGGACGCGATCGCCGCGGCCGCGGTGTGCGGCGCGTTCACGAGCGGGTTGTCGTCCGCCGGCCACTCCCCCGCCGCGACGCGCTCGGCCTCGTCGTGGATCGCGATCATGGCCTCGACGAAGCGGTCGAGCTCGGCGAGGTCCTCCGACTCCGTCGGCTCGACCATGAGCGTGCCCGCGACGGGGAACGACATGGTCGGGGCGTGGAAGCCGTAGTCGATCAGCCGCTTGGCGACGTCGTCCACGGTCACGCCGGTGCGCTCGCGCAGCGGACGCAGATCCAGGATGCACTCGTGCGCCACGAGGCCGTCCTCGCCGGTGTAGAGCACGGGGTAATGATCCTTCAGGCGCGCGGCGACGTAGTTCGCGGCCAGCACGGCGGCGCTCGTGGCCTCCGTGAGCCCCTCGCGGCCCATCATCCGGATGTACGCCCACGTGATCGGCAGGATGCCGGCGGAGCCGTACGGCGCAGCCGAGACCGGACCGATGCCCTCGAGGTGCGCGTCGCCCTGCGCGAACGCGTGCGACGGCAGGAAGGGCGCGAGGTGCGCCTTGGCCGCCACCGGTCCCACGCCGGGTCCGCCGCCGCCGTGAGGGATCGCGAACGTCTTGTGCAGGTTGAGGTGCGACACGTCGCCACCCAGGTCACCGAAGCGCGAATGACCGACGAGCGCGTTCAGGTTGGCGCCGTCGATGTACACCTGCCCGCCGGCCTCATGCACGGCGGCGGTGATGTCGCGCACGTCGTGCTCGTACACGCCGTGCGTCGACGGGTAGGTGATCATGAGCGCCGCGAGTGTGTCCGCGTGCGCGGCGATCTTGGCCCGCAGATCCGCCAGATCGACGTCGCCACCCTCTCCCGTCGCCACGACGACGACCTTCATGCCCGCCAGGACCGCGGAGGCGGCGTTCGTGCCGTGCGCGGAAGACGGGATCAGGCACACGTCGCGCTGGAGGTCGCCTCGCGAGCGGTGGTATCCGCGGATCGCGAGCAGTCCCGCGAGCTCGCCCTGGGATCCGGCGTTCGGCTGCAGCGACACGGCGTCGTAGCCCGTGACGTCGGCGAGCCAGGCCTCGAGCTGCGAGATCAGCTCGAGATAGCCGGGCACGTCCTCGCGCGGTGCGAACGGATGGATGCGCCCGAACTCGGGCCAGGTGATGGCCGCCATCGCGGTCGCGGCGTTGAGCTTCATGGTGCACGAGCCGAGCGGGATCATTCCTCGGTCGAGCGCGTAGTCCTTGTCGGCCAGCGTCTTGAGGTAGCGCATCATGGACGTCTCGCTGTGGTGCGTGTGGAACACCGGATGCGTGAGGTACTCGTCTGTGCGGCGGATCTCGCGCGGGATGCTGCGCGGTGCCTGGTGCTCGAACCATCCGAAGGACCGCTGCTCCGGGCCGCCGAAGGCCCGCGCCACGCGTTGCAGATCCGTCATCGTCGTCGCCTCGCCCACCGCGATGCCGACGGTGTCCGCGTCGAACCGGTGGAGGAGGACCCCCAGCTCGCGCGCGGTCGCGACGACGTCATCAGCCCGACCCGGCACACGCACGGTGAGCGTGTCGAAGAACGCATCGTGCAGGATCTCCGCCCCCGTCTCCGCGAGCCGGTCGCGCAGCAGGGTGGTCTTCATGGCGATGCCGCTCGCGATCTCGCGCAGGCCGCGCGGGCCGTGGTACACGGCGTACATCGACGCCATGACGGCGAGCAGCACCTGCGCCGTGCAGATGTTCGACGTCGCCTTCTCGCGTCGGATGTGCTGCTCGCGCGTCTGCAGCGCGAGCCGGTACGCGGGATTCCCCTCCGCGTCGACGGAGACGCCCACGAGGCGCCCGGGGAGCTGACGCTCGAGGCCCGTGCGCACGGCCATGTAGCCCGCGTGCGGGCCGCCGAAGCCGAGCGGCACGCCGAAGCGCTGCGTCGACCCGACGACGATGTCCGCACCGAAAGACCCGGGCGACGCGATGAGCGTGAGAGCCATGAGATCGGCGGCGACGACCACCTGACCGCCCGCCACGTGCACGGCGTCGATGACGCCCGACGGGTCCCAGATCCGCCCGGATGCGCCGGGGTACTGGATGAGGGCGCCGAACAGACCGCCCGGCAGCTCGGCGCCGCCGGCCAGGTCGAGCTCGACGAGCTCGATGCCGAGCGCCTCGGCGCGCACCGCCAGCACCGCCTTGGTCTGCGGCAGCGCGTCCGCGTCGACCGCGAACACGTCGCCTCCACCGCGCACGGCGCGGCGCGCGACGAGCATGCCCTCGACCGCGGCGGTCGCCTCGTCGAGCATCGACGCGTTCGCGACCGGCAGGCCCGTGAGGTCGCCGACCATCGTCTGGAAATTGAGCAGGGCCTCGAGCCGGCCCTGCGAGATCTCGGGCTGGTAGGGGGTGTAGGCCGTGTACCAGGACGGGTTCTCGAGCACGTTCCGCTGGATCACCGACGGCGTCAGCGTGTCGCTGTAGCCGAGGCCGATCATCGGCGTGAGCACGCGGTTCTGTGCGGCGAGCGCGCGCAGCTCGGCGACCGCCTGTGCCTCCGAGACGCCCCGCTGCGGCAGCCGCCCCTCGCCTCTGGGCGATCCGGTGCGGATCACGGGCGGCACCGCGACGTCCATGAACCGTTCGAGCGCGCCGCGATCGTCGGCCGGGATGCCGACGGCGGCCGCCATCGTGTCGTGGTCGGCGGCGGATGTGCCGATGTGCCGCGCGGCGTAGTCGCGGCTCACTGGGCGTCGCCACCCGTCAGTGCGACGTACGCGTCGCGGTCGAGCAGCCCCGAGGGCGCGGACGTCACCCGCACCCGGATGAGCCAGGCGGCGAACGCGTCGGAGTTGACCGTCGCGGGGTCGGCATCCACGTCGTCGTTGACCTCGACGACCTCGCCCTCGACGGGCGCGTACAGCTCGGAGACCGACTTGGTCGACTCGATCTCGCCGAAGACCTGGCCAGCGGTCACCGAGGCGCCCACCGCGGGGAGGTCGACGTACACGACGTCGCCGAGCTGGTCCGCCGCGTAGTCGGTGATGCCGATCGTCGCGATGTCGCCGTCCACGGAGATCCACTCGTGCTCGGCGGTGTAGGAGAGGGCGGTGAGGTCGGTCATGAGTTCCTCCGGTAGAAGGGAAGGTCGGTCACGGACGCCGGGATGCGCGTGCCGCGGATGTCGATGGTCAGGTCGGTGGCGTGCGCGGCGTCGGGATCGACGAACGCCATGGCGATGGGGTGGCCGAGGGTGGGGCTGAGCGCGCCGCTGGTGATCTCGCCCACGAGCGCGTCGCCACGGTATACGCCGTAGCCGGCGCGGCCGGCGCGGCGCCCCTCGGCCGAGAGGCCGATCAGCACACGTGCGTCGGCGCGCGGGGCGTGCTCGCCCACGAAGCCGGTCTTGCCCGCGGGGATCACGCGGCCGAGGCCCGCCTGCGCGGGCACGATGTCGCGCGAGAGCTCGTGGCCGTACAGCGGCATCCCGGCCTCGAGACGCAGGGTGTCGCGCGCGGCGAGCCCCGCCGGGACAAGGCCGTGCGGCTCGCCCGCCGCGAGCAGCGCGCGCCACAGCGCGGCGGCGTGCGCGACCGGGACGAGCAGCTCGAAGCCGTCCTCGCCGGTGTATCCGGTGCGGGCGATCAGCAGCGGCTCGCCCTCGAAGAACGCGGATCCCCAGGCGTAGTTCCGCACCCCGGAAAGAGCGGGCAAGACGTCCGTCAGCTGCGCCACCGCGGCGAGGATGCGCTCCGCCGCGGGTCCCTGCAGCGCGATCAGCGCATAGTCGTCGCTCTGGTCCTCGACCGTCGCGTCGAAGCCCGCGACCCGGTCGGTCAGCGCCCGGGCGACGGTCTCGCGGTTGCCGGCGTTCGCGATGACGAGGAAGGCCTCGTCCTCCAGGCGATAGACGATCAGGTCGTCCAGGATCCCGCCGTCCTCGGCGAGGATCATCGTGTACTTGGCCCGCCCGATCGGAACGGCCGAGATCGCGCCGGCCAGGGCGTGGTCCAGGAACTCCCCCGCTCCCGGTCCTTCGACGAGCAGTTCGCCCATGTGCGAGATGTCGAACAGGCCCGCGGCCTGGCGCACCGCGTGGTGCTCCGCGAGGTCGGACGAGTAGCGCACCGGCATCAGCCAGCCGCCGAAGTCGGTGAACGAAGCGCCGAGGGCATCGTGCTCGCCGCGCAGCGGCGTCTCGCGCGGCTCCTCGCCGGCTGGGGTCTCGAGGGCGTCCATGAGTTCTCCAGTGCCCCGGAGCTCGGATGAGACCGGGAGAACTCCCCCTCTGTCATGGACCTGAGAGTTTCGGCGGCGCCTGCGTGAGCGCGTCGTCTTTCACCGTCGGCGGGAGCGTGGGCTCCGCTTTTCAGAGTGGCCCGATCCGCACGGTACGTGGACCTGAGAGATTGGCGGGGAGGCTTGCTCCTTCGGTGTCGCACTCGCGCCGGATCGGTGTCGATCCTGACGCCCGGCGACTCTCCCGCGGGGATCGTGGGGCCGTATTCGGTTATGCCGCGCCGGGCGATGCGCCCGGTGCTCCGGTCAGCATATCGCGCAGCAGCCCGCCGCGCCGGAACGCGGCGCGGCGGGCTGTGACGTGGCGAACAGTGGCGCAGCGGCGGCCCCCGGCGGGGTCAGCGCAGCCGATGCGTCGACTGGGAGAGCCTGTTGAGCAGTCGCGCCAGCTCCGAGATGTCCCGCTCCTCCCAGTCGCCGAACAGCCGGCGGTAGCGCGAGCGGGCGGCGCGCTTGATCGCCGCCTCGCGCTCGCGCGCGGCGTCCGTTGGCTCGACGACGAAGACGCGGGCGTCGGCCTCCGAGCGACGCAGGGTGACGAAGCCGTACTCCTTCAGGTCGCGCAGGTGCCGCGACACGACCGACTTGTCGATCTGCGTCTCGGCGATGATGTCCGACACCGTCAGCGGCTCGCCCTGCGAGCGGCCATGGTGCAGCACCGTGCGCAGCACCATCCAGGTGCCCGGCCGCATCTCGGGATCGAACTCGGACGCGACAGAGCTGCGCCACTCCTTGATCAGCGGCCCGAGCGCCGCGAACGCGGCCTCGAGCTCGTCGATCGAATCACCCTGCATGGCCGAATTCTCCCCGATCACGGCGTGCTCACTCGCCGCCGTGGCGTCGGCTGCGGCGTGTCGGCTGCCCATCCGGCAGCGTGATCGCGCCGCTCTCGACCAGCTCGCGGAAACCCTCG
>NZ_JAPSJA010000046.1 GCF_031178525.1 Microbacterium sp. | reverse complement strand
AGGAGGAGACCGGCTCCCCGCACCTCGAGCAGTTCCTGCGGGACCACCGCGAGCAGTTCGCGTGCGACGTGATCGTGTTCTCGGACACCGTGCAGTGGACGACGGACGACCCGGGAGTCGTGACATCTATGCGCGGCATCGTGAACGCGTCGCTGCAGATCGAGGGCCCGCTGCGGGACGTGCACAGCGGGACGGCATCGGGCTCCGCCCCGAACCCCGCCCACGTGCTCGCGCACGTGATCACCGCGCTGCAGGACGCGGACGGGCGCATCGCGCTGCCGGGGTTCTACGACGACGTCGCGCCGCTCGGCGCCGAGCGTGCGGCGGAGCTGGCGGCGGTCCCGTTCGACGAGGAGACATGGATCGCCCGCACGGAGAGCCGGAGCATCACGGGCGAGGACGGGCACTCGGTCCTCGAGCGGCTGTGGGCGCGGCCCTCCCTCGAGGTCCTCACCCTGCTCGCCGGCGATCCGGACAGCTCGCGATCCGTCATCCCCGCCGTCGCGCAGGCGATGCTCAGCATCCGGACGGTGCCGAACCAGCGGGTGGAGGTCGTCGCGCAGCAGCTGCGGGACTTCATCGCGACCGTGGTGCCTGCGTCCGTGACGTACACGCTGGAGGCGTCGCCCGAGACCGGCCAGGACCCGTACACGACGCCGCGCGGCGCGGCCTTCTACGCGCTCGAGCGGTCACTCGCAACCGGGTTCGGACGGTCCGAGGTCTCCCGCATCGGCAATGCGGGCGGGGGTCCCGCGGATCTGCTGGTGAGGATGCTCGACGCACCGATCCTGTTCCTGGGAACGGGGCTGCCCGAGGATCACTGGCATGCCAGCGACGAGAGCGTCGACATCGGCATGCTGACGCGGGGCGCCGCGTCGATCGCCCGGCTCTGGGACGAGCTGTCCCGCGTCGATGTCGCGGAGCTGTCGTGAGCGCGATCGCGGTCGCCCGTGGCGCCGTGGGCGTCACACGGTCGCGTCGGATCCGGACGGTCGGGGTCGAGGAGGAGCTGCTCCTCGTCGACGCCGCGTCCCTCCTTCCCACGCCAGCCGCCGACGCGGTGATGCGACGCCAGGCGGAGGCCGAGAAGGAGGGCGGCAGCATCATGGCGTGGGAGGCCAAACTCGAGCAGATCGAGGTGGTCGGTCCGCCGCTCAGGACGCTGGCGCAGCTGCGCTCGTCGATCGTGAGCGGACGCCGTGCCGCGGATGCGGCCGCCAGAGCGGTGGGAGCGCGGGCCGTTCCGCTTGCCACCGCGCCGGCCGTGTGCGACACCCATACCGTCGCGGACGAGCGGTACGACGCCATGCGCAAGCGGTTCGGGCGGACGATGCGGGAGCAGCTCACGTGCGGCTTCCACGTGCACGTCGGCGTCGATTCCCGCGAGGAGGGGGTCGCCGTGCTCGACCGGATCCGGCCGTGGCTGCCCGTTCTGCTGGCGCTCAGCGCGAACTCGCCCTTCTACCAGGGCGAGGACAGCGGCTTCGCGAGCTACCGCTATCAGGCGTACAGCCGTTGGCCGACCTCGGGACCGTACGACGTCTTCGGCTCGGCAGACGCCTACGCCGAGCACCTCGCCCGGATGCTCGACACCGGCGTGCTCCTCGATCCGGGAATGGTCTATTTCGACGCACGCCTCTCCCACCACCTCCCGACCGTCGAGATCCGGATCGCCGATGTCTGCCTCCGCGCCGAGGACGCCGCCGCGCTGGCCGTGATGGTGCGAGCGCTGGTCAACGTGGCGGCCGACGCGGCCGCGGCGGCCAGGCCTGTCGACGCCACGCCCACGACCCTGCTGCAGCTGGCGTCGTGGCGCGCGAGCCGCTTCGGGCTCGACGACCACCTGGTGCACCCGCATTCGGGGTCGCTGCAGACCGCCGCCGATGTCGTGCGGGCGTTCCGAAGCCACATCCACGACGGGTTCGCGGACGACGAGGAGCGCGCAGCGGTGGACAGCGCCCTGGCCGCCATCCTCGCGCGCGGCACCGGCGCCCGCACACAGCGCGAGGCCGTCGCGGGAACCGGTGACCTGCGAGACGCGGTCGCGGTCGCGCTCACGACCCACGAAGAGCGCACGAGCTCGTCACCCGCGCCCGGGACCTCTACTTCGTCGAGAAGCTGACGACCTTCGGCGCACGCACGATCGCACGCACGATCTCGCGCCCGCCGAGGGCGCGGATCACGCGCTCGTCCCCGCGCGCAAGCCGCTCGAGCGTCTCGGTGTCGACCTTCGCCGGCACCTCGAGCGTCGCACGCACCTTGCCGTCGATCTGCACGACCGCCGTGACGGACTCCTCGACCAGCAGCGCGGGGTCGGCGCTGCGCCATGTCGCGAGGCCGATGGATGCTTCGTAGCCCAGGATCTGCCACATCTCCTCGGCCGTGTGGGGCGCGAAGAGGTCCAGGATGAGCGCGGTCGCCTCGACCGCCTCCCGCACGGCCGCGTCCGCCGGGCCTGCGGCGCCGTCGACGGCCTTGCGGGTGGCGTTCACCAGTTCCATCAGACGCGCGACGACGACGTTGAACTTCGTCTGCTCGATCAGCACGGGCGCATCGGCCAGCAGGCGGTGCGTCACGCGGCGCAGCGCCGCGTCGCCCTCGGCCCACACGACGTCCTTCTCGCTGGAGACCTCCTGCGCCAGGCGCAGAGCGCGCGCGAGGAACTTCTGCGCACCGGTGGTCGAGACGTCCTTCCAGTCCTTGTCGTCCTCCACCGGACCCGCGAACGCCAGCGCGACGCGCAGCGCATCCGCCCCGTGGCGCTCGAGCTCTTCCTGGAACAGCACGAGATTGCCCTTGGACTTCGACATCTTCGCGCCGTCCAGGATGACCATGCCCTGGTTGATCAGGCTCGAGAACGGCTCGGTGAAGTCGACGAGATTCATGTCGAACAGCACCTTCGTGATGAAGCGCGCATAGAGCAGGTGCAGGATGGCGTGCTCGACGCCGCCGATGTACGAGTCGACGGGCGCCCACCGCAGGGCATCCTTGGGCTCGAACGGCTTGTCGGCGTTGCCGGGCGACAGGAAGCGCAGGAAGTACCAGGAGCTGTCGACGAACGTGTCCATCGTGTCGGGGTCGCGCAGCGCCGGCTCGCCCGTGCGCGGATCCGTCGTCTCCACCCAGCCGCTCGCGGCGCCCAGCGGCGACGAGCCCTTGGGCTTCAGGTCGAGTCCCGCCGCGTCGGGCAGACGCACGGGGAGCTGGTCGGCGGGAACCGGAACGATCTCGCCGTCCTCGGTGTGGATCATCGGGATCGGCGTGCCCCAGAACCGCTGGCGCGAGATGAGCCAGTCGCGCAGACGGTACTGCTTGGCGGCTCGCCCCGTGCCGTCGGCCTCGAGCTGCTCGATCACGCGCGCGATCGCGTTGCGCTTGGACAGGCCGTCGAGCGATCCGGAGTTGATCATCCGGCCATCGCCCGTGAGCGCCTCACCCGTCGCCCGCGGGTTCAGCTCGTTCAGCTGCGGGTCGATCGGCACGCCGTCCTCGTCGACCTCGATGACCGGGATGGCGCCCGTGATCGGCGCGGTGGTGTCGACCACGACGCGCACCGGCAGATCGAACGCGCGTGCGAAGTCGAGATCGCGCTGATCATGCGCGGGCACGGCCATGACGGCCCCGTGGCCGTAGTCGGCGAGGACATAGTCGGCCGCCCAGATCGGCAGGCGCTCGCCGTTCACCGGGTTGATCGCGTAGCGCTCCAGGAACACACCCGTCTTGGGGCGATCGGCGGACTGGCGCTCGATGTCGGTCTGCTTCTGCGTCTGCTCCAGGTAGTCCTGGAAGCGCATGCGGGCCTCCGGCGAAGCGTCGGCCACCAGCTCTGCGGCCAGGTCGCTGTCGGGCGCCACGACCATGAAGGTGGCGCCGTGCAGCGTGTCGGGCCGGGTCGAGAACACCGAGATCTTCTCGGCGCGGCCCTCGATCTCGAAGTCGATGTCGGCTCCGACCGAGCGGCCGATCCAGTTGCGCTGCATCTGCAGCACCTTGTGCGGCCAGAAGCCCTCGAGCTGGTTCAGGTCGTCCAGCAGCCTGTCGGCGTAGTCGGTGATCTTGAAGTACCACTGCGTCAGCTTCTTCTTGACCACGGTGTAGCCGCAGCGCTCGCACGCGCCGTCGACGACCTGCTCGTTCGCCAGCACGGTCTGGTCGTTCGGGCACCAGTTGACCGGGCTCTCCTTGCGGTACGCCAGGCCGCGCTCGTGCAGCTGCTGGAACAGCCACTGGTTCCAGCGGTAGTAGTCGTCGTCGCTCGTGTGCAGCACGCGGCTCCAGTCGAACGAGACGCCGTACGCCTTCAGGCTCGTGCGCTGCTGCGCGATGTTGTCGTACGTCCACGCGCGCGGGTCGGCGCCGCGCTGGATCGCCGCGTTCTCGGCCGGCAGACCGAAGGAGTCCCAGCCGATCGGGTGCAGCACGTTGTACCCGCGATGACGCCAGAAGCGCGCCACGATGTCGCTGTAGAGGTAGTTCTCCGCATGGCCCATGTGCAGGTCGCCCGAGGGGTACGGGAACATCGCCAGCACGTACTTGCGCGGCCGGGTGTCGTCGTCGCCGCCCGCGAGGAACGTCCCATGCTGCTCCCAGTACGCCTGCCACTTCGCCTGCAGGGCGTGGACGTCGAACGCGCCCTCGGCGGGCGCGGCAGCGGGAGCGGAGGAGATCTGCGACACGGGTGGGACAGCCAATCGATCGAGAGCGCGCCGAACGGGCGCGTCGGTGCGAGATTCCAGGGTACCGCTCGGCGCGCACGCCTATGCTCGTCGCGTGGATGACGCACTCCGGTGGCTGCTCGACATCGTCGAGTCCGTCGATCCTGTACTGCGGACGGCGCTCGCGGGCCTGGCGATCATGCTCGAGACGAGCGTCCTCGTCGGCGTCATCGTCCCCGGCGACACGGTCGTGATCGTCGCCGCTACGGGTGTCAGGTCGCCGGTCGAGGGGGTGATCCTCGCCGCCGTCGTCATCGTGGGCTCACTCGCGGGCGAGTCCATCGGATTCGCGCTGGGACGCTGGCTGGGTCCGCACATCCGGACATCGTGGGTGGGCCGCAGGATCGGCGAGCGCAACTGGCAGCGCGCCGAGCGCTACGTGCAGCGCCGCGGCGGACCCGCGATCTTCCTCTCCCGCTTCCTCCCCGTGCTGCACTCGCTCGTCCCTCTCACGGTGGGCATGAGCACCTACACGTATCGGCGGTTCATCGCCTGGACGTTCCCGGCGTGCGTGATCTGGGCGACGCTCTACGTCTCGGTCGCCGCCGGCGCCGCCCATTCCTACCGCAGACTCTCGGACAGCGCGCATTGGGCCGGTTACATCTTCGTGGGAGCGATCCTGCTGCTCGTCGTGGGTGTTTTCGTCGCGAAGAAGGTCATCGCGCGCCTGGAGCGGCGCCACTTCGAGGACTGACCGCCGGGTACCGGCGCTTCCGACCGAGGCGGCGCGCCGGGGTCGTGGAAGACTGGTCGGGATGTCCTCCACCGCCCCCCGTGACCGGATCCACTGGATCGCCCGCATCGAGCGTCGCGTGCACGCATGGCGCGAACGCCGCGCCCGCCGGCGCGGCCGCAAGCCCACCGTGCTGGTGTTCCCCGGCTACGGCGGTGACGGCTGGGTGCGCGTGCTGGGACGGGTGCTGATCGTGCCGCCCACGAAGCGCACCAAGAGCGGCGAGCTCGCGAGCGTGCGCGGCTGGCGCAGCTTCCTCGGCATCCCGGTCGGCTACGCCTCGGTCACCATCACGATCGGCGACGAGACCCACGAGGTGGTGGCGGATCGCGGCGGGGTGATCGACGCGCGCATCGAGGCCCACCTCGAGCCCGGGTGGCAGCTCGTGCAGATGTCCGTCGAGAACGGAGCGCCGGGCGAGTCGCTCGTGCAGATCGTGGGGCCGGACGTGCGCCACGGCGTCGTGAGCGACATCGACGACACCATCATGGTGACCGCCCTGCCCCGCCCGCTGCTCGCCGCCTGGAACTCGTTCGTGCTCGACGAGCACGCGCGCCAGGCCGTGCCGGGCATGGCCGTCCTGCTCGGCCGGCTGACGCGTCAGGAGCCCGGGACGCCGATGATCTACCTCTCGACCGGAGCGTGGAACATCGCGCCGACGCTGACGAGGTTCCTGAGCCGCCACCTCTATCCCGCCGGCTCGCTGCTGCTGACCGACTGGGGACCCACCCACGACCGCTGGTTCCGCAGCGGACGCGACCACAAGGCGACCAACCTGCGCAGGCTCGCCGAGGAGTTCCCGGACGTCCGCTGGCTGCTGGTCGGCGACGACGGTCAGCACGACGACGCGATCTACACGGAGTTCACCGCCGAGTATCCGGCGTCCGTCGCGGGCGTCGCGATCCGCCGCCTGTCCCCCGCCGAGGCCGTCCTCGCCGGTGGACGCACCGCCGTGAACGACCACTCGGGCGCTTCCATCCCCTGGGTCGCCGCCGACGACGGCAGCGGACTCGCCGAGCGGCTGGAGGCCGTCGGGCTGCTCGACCCCGAGAGCTGAGCCTCGTCCGTCCCGCGCAGGGGGCGGAGATGTCGGCGGTACGGCATAGCCTGGCGGCATGTGCGGACGCTTCGTCGTGGCCAAGGTGGGGAACGAGCTGGTGGGCGAGCTGCGGGTCGATCTCGTGGCGGACGAGCTGCCCCCGCCGTCGTACAACGTCGCGCCGACGGATCCGGTGGCGATCGTGCTCGACTCGGCCAAGACCGAGCCGCCCACGCGCCGGCTCGAGGTCGCACGCTGGGGTCTGATCCCGTCGTGGGCGAAGGACACCAAGATCGGCGCGCGCGCGTTCAACGCGCGCTCGGAGGAGCTCGAGGAGAAGGCGATGTTCCAGAAGGCGCTGCAGAAGCGCCGCGCGATCATCCCGTCCACCGGGTACTACGAGTGGCAGCAGCAGGCCGACGGCAAGATCCCGCACTTCATCCACCCCGCGGACGACGCGCCGCTGCTGTTCGCGGGACTGTACGAGTGGTGGAAGGACCCGTCGAAGGCGGACGACGATCCCGGCCGCTGGGTGCTGAGCTTCACGATCCTGACGCGCGACGCGATCGGCGAGATGGGGTCCATCCACGGCCGCATGCCGGTGTTCCTCGACGTCGATCACGCGGACGCGTGGCTGGACCCGACGATCGACTACCCGCGCGACGTGCTGGACGCCGCGGTGGATGCGGCCCCCTACGTCGCCGAGACGCTCGTGCACCATCCGGTCGCGAAGGATGTGGGCAACGTGCGCAACAACTCCCCCGCGCTGATCGAACCGCTGGCGTCCTGAAGCCCGGGCGACGCGCGACGGCGCAGGGGATACTGGAGGGATGATCGCCGAACGTGTTCCCGATGATGCCCGTGCCCACATCGAGGACCTCGCCGCGTTCGTGACGGCGTCGCCGTCGTCGTACCACGCGGCCGCCGAGGTCGCCCGCCGCGCCGAGGAGGCCGGATACACCCGGATCGCCGAGACGGAGGCGTGGGAGATCACGCCGGGCGGGCGCTACGTGGTGGTGCGCGACGGCTCGGTCGCCGTGTTCGCGCTGCCCGAGCACGCCGGCGCCACCACGCCGTTCGCGATCGTCGGCGCGCACACCGATTCGCCCGGATTCAAGCTGAAGCCGAAGCCGACGACGCATGGCCCGGGCGGCTGGTGGCAGCTCGGTCTGGAGGTGTACGGCGGACCGCTGCTGAACTCCTGGCTCGACCGCGAGCTCGAGCTCGCCGGCCGCGTCGTGACGCTCGCGGGCGAGGAGCACCTCGTGCGCACCGGCTCGCTGCTGCGCATCCCGCAGCTCGCGATCCACCTCGATCGCGGCGTCAACGACGGCCTTGCCCTCGACAAGCAGCGCCACACGCAGCCCGTGTGGGGCCTCGGCGATCCCGAGAGCGCCGACATCCTGCACACGCTCGCGGCGCGTGCGGGCATCGACGCGTCCGAGATCGGCGGGTTCGACATCGTCGTCGCCGACACGCAGGAGCCGCGGGCCTTCGGGCACGGCCAGGAGCTGTTCGCGTCGGGCCGCCTCGACAACCTGCTCTCCACCCACGCGGGTCTCGTCGCGCAGCTGAACGCCACACCGCAGGGATCCATCGCCGTCTTCGCGTCGTTCGACCACGAGGAGATCGGCAGCCAGTCCCGCTCGGGTGCCGCGGGCCCCTTCCTCGAGGACGTTCTGCTGCGCATCTCCGGCGCGCTGGGCGCGGGAGACGCCGAACGTGCGCAGGCGTTCGCGTCATCCCTGCACGTCTCGAGCGACGTGGGTCACGCGGTGCACCCCAACTACCCCGAGCGCCATGATCCCGTCAACAAGCCGGTGGCCGGCGGCGGTCCGATCCTCAAGATCAACGCCAACCAGCGCTACGCGACCGACGCCCACGGCGCTGCCGCGTGGAACGCCGCGTGCGCTGCGGCCGAGGTGCCCACGCAGGAGTTCGTGTCGAACAACGCCGTGCCGTGCGGCTCGACCATCGGTCCCATCACGGCCACACGGCTGGGCATCCGCACGGTCGACGTCGGCGTGCCGATCCTGTCGATGCACTCCGCGCGGGAGCTGACCGCGGTCGTCGACCCCTGGTACCTCTCGCGCGCCATGCAGGCCGTCCTCACCCGCTGACATGCCCGTGCTCGCCGTCCACCCGCCGGCCGCCCTGCCGCTCACACGCCTGCCGCGGGGAGAATGGCGCGCCCGCGAGCAGGCGCACGCGCACCGCGCCGAGTCGCTGACGGCCGAGCACCGCGCGCGAGCCGCGCGCGGCGAGAAGCATCCCGTGTGGGACTTCCTGTTCACCTACTACTCGTACAAGCCGGCGACGCTGCGCCGCTGGCACCCCGGACCGCGGGTCGAACTCGCCGATGCGACGGAGCGCCTCGCATGGCGCTGGTACGCGACCGGATCGGATGCCGCGGCGGTCGTGGTGGACGGCGCCGCGTTCGCACGCGAGAAGGGCGGTCTCGCCCGGCTCATCGAGATCATGCTGCGGCGCACCGCCGCCCGGCCGGGCAGGTTCGACTGCTTCGGGCTGCACGAGTGGGCAATGGTCTACCGACAGGGCGACCACCGCCACCCCGTGCCCCTGCGGCTCGGACAGGACGGCACGGACGCCGTCGTCGAGACGCACGACCTGAAGTGCACGCACTACGACGCGTTCCGCTTCTTCACGCCCGACGCCGTGCCGCGCAACCTGCACGCCCCGACGCGTGACACGCAGCCGGCGCTCGATCAGCCCGGGTGTCTGCACGCCGGCATGGACGTGTACAAGTGGGCCGTCAAGCTCGGCCCGCTCGTGCCCGGGGAGCTGCTGCTCGACGCATTCGAACTGGCGCGCGACATCCGCCGGCTCGACATGGAGGCGGCGCCGTACGAACTCGCCGACTGGGGGTTCACCGCCGTGCGGATCGAGACGCCAGAGGGCAAGGCGGAGTACGTGCGGCGTCAGCGAGCGCTCGCCGAGCGCGGCAACGCGCTGCGGCGGCGGATCCTCGACGCCTGGGCGCCGGAAGCTCATACCGAGCGGCGCGCGGCGGAATCGATCGCCCAGGCCGCGGCGACCCCCGCCGCATAGAACAGCAGATCCTGCGGCGCGAACGCCGTGCCGAACACGAGCACCACGGGCGGGAAAGACGCCGCCCAGGACGCCGGCAGCCCGGTGAGCTGAAGCACCTAGACGAGCGCGCACCACGCGTACGCTCCGACCGCCACCCGCCATGCCCCCGCGCGCGGGGCGAGGAACACGCCCCCGAGGTAGACGAGGACGGCGTACAGCGCGTCGCCTGCGGCATCGGACAGGAGTCCGTCCGGCGCGAGCAGGTGCGTGGCAAGACCGGCAGCCACCACGAGCACCCCCGTCGCGGCCACGGAAGCGCGCCTTCGCGCGACGGCGCGCGGACGGCCCGCCTCCTGCCTCGCGATCACCTCGCGACTCTAGACGACGCCCCGCGAAGGACCGGCGGAGCCGGACACATCGCCTCGTGAGATTGCGCTTGTGTAAACAGATCGCTCAACGCGAGGCGTGGCATTCGTCACACCGTCACGCGTGTGCGAGGATCACGAATCATGCGCCTCCCCACCGGCGCACTCCCGATCGCGCATCGCCCGCCGTGCTTCGGCGCCTCGAGCGGTGCCGCGATCCGCAATCCAGAAAGAGGCACAACCATGGCTTCCCTCAGTAAGTCGAAGCGCTCACGCGCCCTCGTCGTCGCGGTCCCCGCCGTCGCGGCGCTGGCCCTCGCCGGCTGCGCGGCCGGCGGCAGCGGAGACGGCGGCGACGGCGGCGCCGCCGGCGGCGACAACCTGATCCTGGTCGGCACCACCGACAAGGTCACGACGCTCGACCCGGCCGGTTCGTACGACAACGGCTCCCTCGCGGTGCAGACGCAGGTGTTCCCGTACCTCGTCAACACCGACTACAACAGCACCGAGGTCGTGCCGGATCTCGCCGAGACGGCCGAGTTCACCTCGCCGACGCAGTACACCGTGACGCTGCCCGAGGGCCTGAAGTGGGCGAACGGCAACGACCTCACGTCGAGCGACGTGAAGTTCTCGTTCGACCGCAACATCGCGATCGCCGACCCGAACGGCGCCTCGTCGCTGCTCTACAACCTCGAGTCGGTCGAGACGCCCGACGAGACGACCGTCGTGTTCAACCTGAAGACGGAGAACGACCAGGTCTTCCCGTTCATCCTGACGAGCTTCCCCGGCGCCATCGTGGACGAGGACGTCTTCTCCGCAACGGAGATTACGCCGGACCAGGAGATCGTCGACGCGAACGCCTTCGCGGGTCCGTACACGATCACGTCGTGGCAGTTCAACGAGACGGTCGAGTTCACGCCGTACGCCGACTACCAGGGCCTGCTCGACGCCGCAGCCAACGACGGCATCATCCTGAACTACTACTCGGAGTCGTCGAACCTCAAGCTCGCCGTGCAGCAGGGCGACGTCGACGTGGCCCACCGCAGCCTCGCCCCGACCGACATCGAGGACCTCGCCGGCGACGAGAACCTGACGGTGCACGAGGGCCCCGGCGGCGAGATCCGCTACATCGTGTTCAACTTCAACACGCAGCCGTACGGCGCCGAGACGCCGGAGGCCGACGAGGCCAAGGCGCTCGCCGTGCGTCAGGCCGTCGCGTCGCTCGTCGACCGCGAGGCGATCAGCGAGCAGGTCTACAACGGCACCTACACGCCGCTGTACTCGTACGTGCCCGAGGGCTTCGCCGGCGCCACCGAGGTCCTGAAGGACCTGTACGGCGACGGCGATGGCGGCCCGGACGCCGCGAAGGCCGCCGAGCTGCTCGAGGCCGCCGGCGTCGAGACGCCCGTCGCGCTGAGCCTGCAGTACAGCCCGGACCACTACGGACCGAACTCGGGTGACGAGTACGCGATGGTCGAGGAGCAGCTCGAGGCCGACGGCCTGTTCGACGTCGACCTGAAGTCGACCGAGTGGGTGCAGTACTCGGAGGACCGCACCGCCGACGTGTACCCCGCGTACCAGCTCGGCTGGTTCCCGGACTACTCGGACGCCGACAACTACCTGTCGCCGTTCTTCCAGACCGAGAACTTCCTCGGCAACCACTACTCGAACCCCGAGGTCGACGAGCTGATCCTGCAGCAGGCCGTCACGCCCGACGCGGACGAGCGCACCGGACTGATCGAGGAGATCCAGGCGCAGGTCGCCGAGGACCTCTCGACCGTGCCGCTGCTGCAGGGCGCCCAGACGCTCGTCAGCTCGGCCGACATCGACGGCGTCGTCCTCGACGCCTCGTTCAAGCTGCGCTTCGCACCGCTGACGCGCTGACACGAAGAGAAGGGGCGGCCTCACGCGAGGCCGCCCCTTTCCGTGGACTGACGAGACCCGAACCGTGAGGACCCATCCGTGACCGATACGACGACGGCCGACCCGGCCGCCGCGCCGGCCTCCGCCGGAGCGACGCGCCGCGCGCGAGCCGGCGGATCGCTGGGACGCTACATCCTGATCCGCTTCCTGCTGATCTTCCCCACCGTGTTCATCCTGGTGACGACGGTGTTCCTCTTCATGCGGCTGACGGGCGATCCGCTCACCGCCGCCCTCGGCGGGCGCCTGCCCGCCGATCAGCTCGCCGAGCGCATCCACGCCGCCGGCTACGACCGGCCGCTGATCGTGCAGTACCTCGAGTACCTCGGCCAGATCTTCACGGGCGACTTCGGCACGACGATCACCGACAACCAGCGGGTGTCGGACGTCCTGCTGCGCTACGGCGGCGCGACGCTCGAGCTCGCCTTCTACGCGCTGATCATCGCGTTCCTCGTCGGCATCCCGCTCGGCATGGTCGCCGCCGCGGTGCGCGACCGCTGGGGCGACGCCGTTCTGCGCGTGTTCGCGATCCTCTGCTACGCCACCCCCGTGTTCTTCGCGGGCCTGCTGCTGAAGCTCGTCTTCTCGGTGTGGCTCGGAGTGCTTCCCACCTCCGGACGTGCCTCTCCCCGGGTGGAGATCAGCCTGGGCCGGATCGATTCCCCCACCGGCATCTACCTGCTTGACGCGATCCGCGCCGGCAATCCGAGCGCGATCGGCGACGTGCTGTCTCACGCGCTGCTGCCGGGACTCGCGCTGGGCCTGCTGACGGCCGGCGTGTTCCTGCGCCTGGTCCGCACGAATGTGATCGGCACGCTGTCGATGCCGTACGTCGACGCGGCGCGCTCGCGAGGCGTGTCGGAGCCTCGTCTCGTGCGCAAGCACGCGTACAAGCCCGCACTGATCCCCATCGTGACGGTCATCGGAATGCAGATCGCGATGCTGCTCGGCGGCGCCGTGCTGACCGAGACCACGTTCGAGTGGCAGGGCCTGGGCTTCCAGCTCGCCCACTACCTGGGCGCGCGCGACTTCGTCGCCGTGCAGGGCATCGTCGCCCTGCTGGCCGTCATCGTCGCCGTCACGAACTTCGTCGTCGACATCATCGCGGCGCTCATCGACCCGAGGGTGAGGTACTGACATGGCCCCGGCAACCACCTCGCGCCTGCGCGCGATCCTGCTGCGCCTGCCCGTCGTCCACCAGTACCGCCAGTCGGTCGGCCTGCAGCGCGGCATGCTCACCGCGGGTCTGGTGATCTGCGGCGTGTTCGTGCTCACGGCGATCCTCGCCCCGGTCATCGCACCGTACGGCTTCGCGCAGCTGTCGGTCGACGGCGAGCGGTTCGGCTCCCAGCAGCCGCCGAGCGCCGAGCACCTGCTCGGCACGACGGTCGGCGGATTCGACGTGCTCTCGCGCGTCATCTGGGGCACCCAGACGGCGCTCATGGTGATCGTGATCGCGGTGGCGCTGTCGATCTTCCTCGGCATCCTGCTCGGGCTCGTGTCCGGCTACTTCGGCGGCTGGCTCGACCGGGTGCTCGTGGTGATCGCGGACGCGATCTTCGCGTTCCCGACGCTGCTGCTCGCGATCGTGGCGGCGATCGTCATCTCCGGCGGGCAGTCGGACCTGTGGGGCGGCATCATCGCGGCCGCGATCTCGATCACGGTGGTCTTCATCCCGCAGTACTTCCGCGTGATCCGCGCCGAGACGATCCGGATCAAGGCCGAGGCGTTCGTCGAGTCGGCGCAGGTGATCGGCGCCTCGACCTCGCGCGTGATGTTCCGTCACGTGCTGCGCAACGCCACGCGGACGCTGCCGCTGATCTTCACGCTGAACGCGTCGGAGGCGATCCTCACGCTCGCGGGCCTCGGCTTCCTCGGCTTCGGCATCGAGCCGACGCAGGCCGCCGAGTGGGGCTATGACCTGAACCGGTCGATCGCCGACGTCACGAGCGGCATCTGGTGGACCTCGGTCTTCCCCGGCGCGGCGATCGTGCTGATCGTGCTCGGCATCACGCTGGTCGGCGAGAGCCTGAACGACCTGGCCGACCCGCGCCTGCGCACCCGCCGGCGCGCCGCCGCGGCCACGCCCGCGGACGCGGCGGCCGCGACCAAGCCCATCGCGCGACAGGACCTCGGAGAGGTGGAGTGATGACACGTCCCGCTGCACAGGAGCATGCGGTCGAGATCCGGGATCTGCGGATCACGTTCGCGACGGACGGCGGTGACGTCGCGGCCGTGAAGGGCATCGACCTCGACGTGCGCCCGGGCGAAGTGCTCGCCGTCGTCGGCGAGTCCGGGTCGGGCAAGACCGTCACGGCCCGCAGCATCCTGGGTCTGCTGCCCGAGACGGCTCGCCTGGACGGCGCCGTGCTGCTGAACGGCACCGACGTCGTGCCGCTGCCGCCCAAGCGCCTGCGCGAGCTGCGCGGCACCGAGGCCGCGATGATCTTCCAGGAGCCCATGACGGCGCTCAACCCCGTCTACACCGTGGGCTGGCAGATCGCGGAGGGCCTGCGGGCCCACACGAGCATCTCCCGCAAGGAGGCGCGTGCGAAGGCCATCGACATCCTGCACCGGGTCGGAATCCCCGAGCCCGAGAAGCGGGTCGACGACTACCCTCACCAGTTCTCGGGCGGCCAGAAGCAGCGCATCGTGATCGCGCAGGCGCTCGCGCTCGATCCGGCCGTGATCATCGCCGACGAGCCGACGA